>CAYTRP010000112.1:0-7547 GCA_964440195.1 uncultured Candidatus Sumerlaeota bacterium | reverse complement strand
GACGCGGTGGCCGCGACGCGCTACGAGAAGGGCGGCCGCATAGAGGGATTCCCCCCCATGCGCCGTCTCTACAGTTGGGGCATCAACACCATGCTGCGCGTTCTCTATCCCATCAAGGGCATCTCGGACTACTCGATCTTCATGCGCGCGTATCGCGCCGACCTGATCCAGCGGAGCATCGCCCTGTACGGCGACCGGTGGATCGAGCAGGTCGGTTTTGTGTCCAACGCCGAGATCCTCATCAAGGCGCGCGTGTTCAAGCCCAAGTGCGACAGCGTGGGCATGTACTACCGCTATGGCGTGAAGGCGGGCGGCAGCAAACTCAAGGTCTGGAAGACGATCTCGGGCTACTTCGAGTTCTTCCGCCAGTTGCGCCGCACCCGTGCCTCCATCGCGGGCAGGCCCCTTCCCCCCTCGCAGTTGAAGGCGAAGTGACACGCTTGCCGGGCTTCTTCGCCGCGCGTGAGGGCTGCCGGCGCCGCGATGCCTTCGTCATCGTGCTGCTGGCCGTCGTGCTGTGGGTGATTCCCTCGGCGTTTCGCGACATCACCGACCGCAGCGAGGCGCTGTACCTCCACATCGCCCGCAACATCGTCGTCGATGACAACTGGCTGGTCCTCACCATCCACGACCAGCCCTATGGCGAGAAGCCGCCGCTTCCCTTCATCGCCTATGCGGCCATGATGAAGGTGGCCGGTGGCGAAGTGGTGCCCGCCCTTGTGCGCCTGCCCGTCCATATCGCGACGATCACCATCCTGCTGCTCACGTATGCGATCGGGCGACACCAGTTTGGTCGACGAACGGGACTGCTCTCGGCCTTCGTGCTCGCCACGATCCTCCAGTATGCCAAGGAATCCACCGAAGCGCGCCTCGACATGCAGTTTGCGCTGTGGAACACGGTGGCCCTCGCGATCTGGCTGATGCGTCGCGACGAACGAGGCCTTGGCTGGGCCGCGGCGGTCGGCTTCTGGGCCGCCATGAGCGCCGCGACCTTTACCAAGGGGCCGCTCTCCTTCTTCTTCGTCTATGCCGTCATCGTGTTCGACGCCGTGCGCCTGCGCGACTGGAAGGTCGCCGTGCTCGGCACCAAACCGCTCCTTGCGCTCCCGATGATCGGCCTTCCCGCGTTTGTTTGGCTGAATGCCGTCGCGCGCGAGGCCGGCGTTGCATTCCTTGATCAAATCGTCGGCAAGAACGTCGTCGGCCGCATCACGCAGGAAGAGGTCTCGCATAGTGAACCCTTCTATTACTACATCGAGGCGCTCTTCACGCAGACCGCGCCGTTCTGGGGCCTTGTCTATGTGTTCTTCCTGGTCGCGTGGTGGCGCGGTGGCCGGCGCGAATGGGAGCGCCTCTCGCCCATCGTCGCGTGGTGGATGATTCCCTTCATCCTCATGTGCATCGCATCGGGCAAGCGTGCGACATACCTGATGCCGCTCTTTCCCGCGATGGCGCTGGGCGTGGGATGGTTCCTTGATCGCGCGGTGCTCGACAGCCGCGCCAGGCCCGTTGCGGGGTACATCGTGGCGGCGTCCGCGGGGCTGCTGGCGGTTTGCCTCGGTCTCACGGGCATCGCATTCCTCGTCATCCCTGATATTGGAGGGACGCTGGACCTGTCCCTGCACGCGGGACACGGCGTCGTGTTGCTGGTGCTGGCCATCGTGTGCGGGGGCGCTTCGGTGATGGTGATGCGCAACGGAGGCGCGTGGGTGGCGCAATTCGTGGCCGTGATCGCCCTGATGGGCTCGCTGCAGGTCCTGTCGTTTGGCGTGATGGGGCCCGCGAGCGAGCACCAGGAGAGTTCCCGCGCCTTTGTGGGGGAGGTCGCCGCGCTCCTGCCGGGCAACCCCGCCGACACGACCATCGGCGTCATCGGCCGCGCCGACCATCCGCGCTACACCTTTCACGCGAGGTTTCGCACAGCGCAATTCGAAGAGGGACTCGAATTTTTCAGCGATCCCATCGTTCCCGGCCTCATGCTCGTCGAGGAGAAGGAATACGAGGACCGCGTGAAGCGTGACCCCTCCGGCGCCCAACGCTGGCAGGTCATCAAGCAGAGCACCGTGGCCGGACGCGAGATCCTGCTTCTGCGGCGCAACGACTCCCCGCGATAGACGACCGATCGCGCGGGACGTTTTCAAAGTCGCAATCTCCGCGTTGCTGTCGCCTCGCGCGCCTCGATCTCGGGTCTTTGAAAACGTCCCGTGGGGGATTGCAGGATGTTTCCGTTTTCTGCGATATGGCCCCGTTCCTGTCTCGCCGGTGGGGAAATCTTCAAGCTTTGGGCAGGCTCATGGCAGATTTTGGACGCCGAAAACACCAGACAGAACGAGAACGGAAATATCCCGCACTAATTAGGGTGTGTCTCCCGGATTCCCGAGGCGCGGCACCCAGCCAATGCCGTTCAGTGGCTTTTGTCCCATAAGTGTTGTCGTTCCAATGAATCCCAAGGAGCCCGTGAACAAATCCCGTTTTCCGGTCGACGTTGGTTTGTTCCTTCGGCGCGCAAGCGCCCCCCGGCGGGTGATTGCCGGTGGCGGCGGCGGTGGTTTCCGCCGTCCGCCCGCCGTTTCAGGCAGTCTGTTCGGCCCGCCGGGCGCGCAGCACGCGCGAGGGCAGGCGGCCGTAAACCCCGGCGTGCCGCTCCATGGCGGGCAGCAGGGTTCCCGTGTCGCTGCTGAGCGGCGCGATGTGCACGCTGGTGATCGCGCGCGTGTTCACCTCCACGGTGAACTGCACATTGTGGGCGGGGTCCTTGCCGCCGTTGGCCATGCGCAGCATGACCGCTTGCGGATGAGGCGCGCGCCTCCTTGGGCTTGCGGTCGCTGCGCGGTTGTTGCCGCGCCTCCAGTTGCCCCATCACCACGAGCGCCTCGTTGAGCCGCTCGACGCGTTCGCGGGCCGCGGTATGGCGCGGGGTTGGCGCCTCCTCGCCCTGCGTCTTGAGTTGCTCGACGCGGGCCTTGGCCATTGTCGTCACCTTGCGGAAGAATGCTCAAACCCAAGCAATCATCAAACCGAAATCGGAAGGCGCGGAGGATTTGTTCACAGGCTCGTTGGGATTCATTGGAACGACAACACTTATGGGGTGGACTTGGCGGGCGAGGGCGCCCGCCCTCCACGGCTTCTTTTTTTTGACGATGGATACTTGGGATAAAGTTCGCGTTGCTTGCCGTGCGTTTATGCGGTTTTCTGCTCCAGCATTGCCGTGACCGAATCATTTGCCGGATGCTTGCAATGGACGAGAAGGACCGGGAGAAGAAGCCCGCGAAGCGGTACGAATTTTTTCGGCGGCGCAGGTTGCCGCATATCGAGACGTGCGGGCGATGCGTTTATCTGACGTTCACGACCCGGCAACGATGGGAGATTCCCTTTTCCTGCCGCCAGGTGGTGATGAATTCCATTTTGCATGAACACAATCGCAGGCTGAGCCTGGTCGTGGCGGTTGTGATGCCTGACCATGCCCACATGGTCTATCACCCAAGAGAGGACAGCGAAGGCAAATTGTACACGGTGGCGGAAATCTCGCAAGCGATCAAGAGCGCGTCGGTGCATCGCATCAACAAAATGATCGGCAGGCGCGGCTCCATGTGGGAGGAGGAGTATTTCGACCGCATCGTGCGGTCTTCGGAGTCGTTGGAACAGAAGATTCGATACGTTGCCTTCAATCCCGTGCGGGCCGGATTGTGCGAGACTCCCGAGGAGTATCCGCATTTCTGGCTTTGCTGGATTCACGATCCGGCCTTGCGGGAGGATGATGGCTCCCAGTATCCCTACTGAGTCGTGGAGCGCGGGAGAGAGCGACACGAATCCCCCAAAAAGTCGTGGAGCGCGGGCGCCCCCGCCCGCGAATTGGACGAGTTGGTGGACTTGGCGGGCGAGGGCGCCCCCGCCCGCGTCGCGAACCAATTGGTGGACTTGGCGGGCGAGGGCGCCCGCCCTCCACGGCATTCTTTTTTTGTTGTGTGGAAGGATCGGATTTTGAATTCGCAATGAATCGCGGAAACGAACGCTCCTTTCTGAATTCTGAATTCTCAATTCCCCCTTTCTCCCATTCCTCCCTTGCACACCCGCGCGGCCCGGGCATTTTCTCTCCCTCGCGGCGACGCCGCATTTTTCACGGTGACGAGGGAGACACGCACGATGACGACCGGCACCACGGCCATCGACAAGGATTTGCTCACCGCCCTGGCGCGCACGATTCGCGGGTTGGCGATTGATGGAGTCGAGAAGGCCAACAGCGGGCACCCGGGGCTGCCGCTGGGATGCGCGGATTTCGCCGCGCTGTTGTGGCACGATCACCTGCGCCACGATCCGGCCGATCCCAAGTGGCCCGACCGCGACCGCTTCGTGCTGTCGGCGGGGCATGGGTCGATGCTGCTGTATGCGATGCTGCACCTGACGGGTTACGACTTGTCGCTCGATGACCTGAAGAATTTCCGCCAGCTTCATTCGAAGACACCGGGTCATCCGGAGAACTTCATGACGGCCGGTGTCGAGACAACGACGGGGCCGTTGGGCCAGGGGTTCGCGATGGCGGTCGGGTTGGCGCTGGCCGCGCACATGATGAACGACCGGTTCCCGGGGTTGCTGGAGCACCGCGTGTATGCGATCGTCAGCGATGGGGACCTGATGGAGGGCGTCGCGGCGGAATCCGCGTCGCTGGCGGGGCACCTGCGCCTCGGGCGCATCGTCTTCTTTTACGATGACAACGACATCAGCCTCGACGGGCCGACGTCGCTCTCGTTCACGGGCGAGGACGTGGCCAAGCGTTTCGATGCCTATGGCTGGCATGTGGTGAAGTGCGACGGACACGACTTTGCGTCGATGCACGCGGCGTTGACGGAGGCGAAGGCTGATCCGCGCCCAAGTCTGATCGTCGGCAAGACCATCATCGGCTACGGTTCGCCGAACAAGCAGGGGAAGTCCTCGAGCCATGGTTCGCCGCTGGGCCCCGAGGAAGTGCGCGCGGCCAAGCGCTTTCACGGCCTGCCCGAAGACAAGGATTTCTTCATCGCGCCGGAGGACGTGAAAAGCTGGCGCGCCCGCGCGGCGCAGGGAGCGGCCACGCACAAGGAGTGGCGGGAGAAGTTCGCCGTGCTGCCGGCAGATCGGCAGGCGGCATTCCGCGCGCACCTGGAGCAGAAGGCGAGCGCCGAGGACCTCGCGGCGGTGCGCCCGGCGTGGGAGCCGGGCAAGTCCGAGGCCACGCGCAAGAGCGCGGGGATCGCGCAGAATGCGTATGCGAGAGTGGCGCCCTGGCTGGTGGGTGGCTCGGCGGACCTGGACAGCTCGACGAACACGGCGCTCAAGGGTTCGCCCGACGTGCGCGCGGGCGACTACAGCGGGCGCAACATCCGCTATGGCGTGCGCGAGTTCGCGATGGCGGCGATCGGCAACGGATTGTCGTTGAGCGGCTTCTTTCGTCCGTTCTGCGCGACGTTCTTCACGTTCAGCGACTACATGAAGCCGGCGATCCGGCTGGCGGCGCTGATGCATGTGCCCGCGGTGTTTGTGTTCACGCACGACTCGATCTTCCTGGGCGAGGACGGCCCGACGCACCAACCGGTGGAGCATCTCGCGGCACTGCGCGCGGTGCCGAACCTGGTGGTGCTGCGTCCGGCGGATGCGGAGGAGTCGGCGCTGGCGTGGGAAGCTGCCTTGCAGCGGACCGATGGCCCGACCGCGATCGTGCTGAGCCGGCAGAATCTTCCGATCCACGACAGGAAGGCCAGGGGCCTCGCCCCGGCCGATGGCCTGGCGCATGGCGCGTATGTGCTGCGCGATGTGAAGGACGCGAAGGTGGTGTTGATCGCGACGGGGAGCGAAGTGGCACTGGCCCTGCAAGCGTCGCAGGCGCTGGAGAACGACGGGATCGGTGCACGGGTAGTCTCGATGCCGAGTTGGGAGTTGTTCCGCGCGCAGGACAAGGCGCATCGGGACTCTGTGTTGCCGCCCGCGATCAGGGCGCGGGTCGTGATCGAGGCGGGTGTCCGGCAGGGTTGGGCGGAGTGGGCAGGCGAGCACGCCGCCTATGTGACACAGGACGGATTCGGCGCTTCGGCCCCGGCGGAAGACCTGGCGAAGGAGTTCGGGTTCACGGTGGAGGCGGTCGTGGCCAAGGCGAAGGCTTTGCTGGGGGCCTGAAAGGGCGATGTGGATGGTCGTGCTTGAGGGGGTCTCCGGGGTTTTCGGCCCCCCCTTGCGATTTATGTGTTAACTGTCGGCATTCCCTTGACGGCAGAGGGGTGGGTGGCCTTGACTTTGCGCGCATCGGAGATATTGACGGTCGCGATTATCCGTAAAATCTCTTCGAAGCACCGAAAATCCACCCCGGCCCCCAACACGCAAGGAGCACCCAGATGGCACTCGATCTCTCCAAACACGGCATCGTCACCACCGGCAACCACCGGGTGGTGCACCGCAATCCCTCGGTGGCGAAGCTTTACAAGCTGGCGCTCCCCCAGTCGCGCTATGCGATCGCGAGCAGCGGGGCGCTGATCGCGGATTCGGACATCAAGACGGGGCGCAGTCCCAAGGACAAGCGCATCGTGAAGGAGGCCACCACCGAAGCCGACATTTGGTGGGGCAACGTCAACATGCCCATGTCGGAGGAGGCGTTTGAGATCAACCGCGAGACGGCGATCAATTACCTGAACAGCCGCGACGTGATCTATGTGATCGACGGGTTCGCCGGATGGGACCCGAAGTACCGCATCAAGGTCCGCATCCTGTGCACGCGGGCGTATCATGCGTTGTTCATGCACAACATGCTCATCCGCCCGACCAAGGAGGAGTTGGAGAACTTTGGCGATCCGGACTGGGTGATCTACAACGCGGGGCAGATGCACGCGAACACGAAGGTGCCGGGCGTGAGCACCCACACGAGCGTGGACCTGGATTTCCGGACCAAGGAGTTCGTGATCCTGGGCAGCGAGTACGCGGGCGAGATGAAGAAGGGCGTGTTCACGATCCTGAACTACATCCTGCCGAGGCACGGCGTGTTGTCGATGCACTGCTCGGCGAACGAGGGGGACGAGGGGGACTCCGCGCTGTTCTTCGGGCTCTCGGGGACGGGCAAGACAACGCTGTCGGCGGATCCGAAGCGCCACCTGATCGGGGACGACGAGCACGGCTGGAGCGAGGACGGCATCTTCAACTTCGAGGGCGGGTGCTATGCAAAGACGATCAACCTGACCGAAGAGGGCGAACCGGAGATTTACCACGCGATCCGGTTCGGCAGCATCCTGGAGAACGTGGTGTACGATCCCGAGACGTTTGAAGTGGATTACACGGATTGCTCGCTGACGGAAAACACGCGTTGCAGCTACCCGGTGGAATTCATCTCGAACGCAAAGATTCCATGCGTCGGATCGCACCCGAAAAATGTCATCTTCCTGACGTGCGATGCGTTTGGCGTGCTCCCGCCGGTGAGCAAGCTGACGCCGGCGCAGGCGATGTATCACTTCATCAGCGGATACACCGCCAAGGTGGCCGGGACGGAAGTGGGCGTGACCGAGCCTTCGGCGACGTTCTCGGCGTGCTTC
>CAYTRP010000111.1:941-8939 GCA_964440195.1 uncultured Candidatus Sumerlaeota bacterium | reverse complement strand
GGGGTCCTCCAGAGCATGCATCTTCTCGTACTCGGCAATGTTCATTGGGGCGGGGGGCCCTCTCCCCGCAGACAGCGCAGGACCTCTTCCGAGGCCCGGCGGGGCTTCCAGTCCGGCCCGGTGAAGATGTGGCGCGTGATCCCGGCGGAACTCACCCCCTCACGACCCTCGACGCGGATCTCGTAATGGAACTCCAGCCGGACGCGGGTGAGCCCGGAGACCGCCGCGCGGATGACCACGATGTCGTCATAGCGGGCAGGGGACTTGTAGTCGCACGCCGCATGAACAACGGGCAGGAGGAGCCCGGACTTTTCCATCTGCTGGTAGGACCAGCCACGGGCGCGCAGGTACTCCGTGCGCGCGACCTCCATCCACCCGAAGTAATTGGCATAATAGACGACGCCCATCTGGTCGGTGTCGCGGTAGATGACCCGGACGCGGTGGTCGTGGAAGAGGAGCGGGGAGGGGTTTTGGTCTTTCATGGCATTGGGGGATGTCAGCAACGGGGGGATGAGGGCAAGGCGACATCGTGGGCGGGATTTTCGGAGGGAATTGGCCGGAGATTCGGCACGATCCCATGGGAGGATTGAAATGGCGGGATTTAGCGCCAAAGTTCTCCTGATTGGACCGCGCTAAACCGCTTCCTTTTCTGTTGCCTTGTGGGCTTCGATGGCTCAGGGTCGTGGCACAAACAGCGGGATTTTTGGTCCTCATTCTCTCGATCTGGACATGGTCGTGGCGGCAATCCCCGACAACGTTGATCAGTCCGACGCTTCCGCTGGCCACAAGCCGCGCGGATTTCGGCCATGGGTGCCGACGCGGCGTTCAGCGGTCGCTTCCCATGAGGGAGCGATGCCCCGGCCTATCATTGCGCGAGACCTTGAGACCTGGCGCACTTTGCGACGAACCGGGAGTCCCTGACCCAAGGGGGCGCTCCTCAACTTCGTGCGCCGCCCGGCGCGTCGCGCACACACAGCCATGAAACCGCAACCCGTCGAAGGGGCAGAATGTCTTCGATGCACCTCTTCCCGAAAAAAATCCAAAACAGGAAGTTGCCCATGAAAAAGAGCAAACTTGCTTCAGGGCTTGCCGTATCGGGCGGAGCATTGGCGCTGGCACTGGCCTTCACCCTTACGCCAAGTCACGTGGCAGCGATTCCGTATGCGTCGCTGATCCGGGTCAACGATCCCATCCAACTGGTGGGCTACGTTGACCTCGACGTCAGCTACTCACTCAACGAAGATGTCGACAAGGTGACGGTGCAACTGTTCAACACCAACACGAACGTCGTGTTGAAAACCTACGTCTTCAACTCCCCGGATGCGGAGACGGTCCGCGGCCGCCACACGCTCAACTGGGATGGCGTGATCGAAGGTGGAGCTCCGGCCCCCGCGAACACCGATCCGGTCTCCGCCCGCATCACGGTTGAGAAGACCGACGGTTCCACGGCATGGACCAAGCTGTCCTCCAACGCCGCATCGGCCTCCCCCAAAGTCACCGAAAAGAAGAGCCTGTTCAGCGATTGGCAGCCGGCGGACATCATTGTGCCCCAGGTTACAACCGCGGACAGCTTCGGGTTCATCATCACACCCCACGGCTATGGTAGCGCACCGGCCTCCCCCGAGGTCGGCCTGGCGTTTCTCCAGCCCGATTTGGAGCCGTTCGCCGGCGACGGCGGGGGTGTCAATCTCCGCATGCGCAACAACAACCAGCCGGGCAACACTACTGTGCCCTGGTGGAACGGCGACATGGATCCGGTTGATCCCGAAATGATCTGGATCTCGGGACAGTCTCCCGGCCACGTCGTCGGCGTCGGCCGTGTCGCGGGTGGCAGCATCACGGACATTTCCGCCTCGGCGGCGGTGGCTTGGAACAGCGCCGCGGTTCTCCCGCGCGGCATCGCCGTTCGTCAATTCGGCGGCACCCGCTTCGGTTACGTGATGAACGGCAACTCCATCTCGCGCTATGAGCTTGCCGCGGCGTTCCCCCATGCGTTTACGGGCGCCCAGGTCAACATCAACGGCGGCACGGCGGTTCGCTATGCCCAGGACATCGAGTTCGACACGGCTGGGAACCTGTACTTCCTCAGCCGCAGTGCGGTAGCCGCCTTGAGCGAACTGTGGCGCTGGAGCGCGGCCGACGTGCAGTCGGCGGCGGCGGGCTCACTGACGGAGGCAAACGCCCAATGGCGAGTTGTCCTTCCCGCGGCGGATTACAACTCCATCATCGTGGATCGCTCGACGGGATATGCCCACTCCGGGAACGTCTACGTCCACAACAACAACGGCACCCCGCGCGGCGTCTGGTTGGTGGGGAAGGCCTCCACTTCAACCATTGGCACCGGCGAGGAACCGCATGTGCTCGATGGCTCCGCCTTGTTCATTGATGGATTGGACACAAACTTCTTCGATCCCAACTACGGAACGGCGCAGCTCACGGGCGGCATCGAGACCGACTGGCTGGGCAATCTCTACATGGCTTCCGGTGGCCCTCCAGGGCTTCCGGCCGGACGCGAGATTCACAGCTTCAGCCCCCCCGCCAAGGCGACCGCTGAGGACCCCGACGTGGTCCATACGATCACGACTACTTCTCCGCCGAGCGGACGCTTCCTGCTCACCACCGCGGTCAACAACGTGACCGTGAACAAGAGCTTCGAGAGTCCCAATAACATCAATGCGTTCAATAGTCTCGCTGCCGCGCTTGCCAGCTATGGCGCGGGTGGCCCGAACCACAATTTCCCGGGTCCCAACATCATCGCCGTCGAGGACTTTGGCCCCTATGACGAGGAACTCCCCGACGTGCCCGACGGGTTTGACTCGGACACCTTCCAGATCACTGCTGCTCCGGGCGGGACCTTGGTTCTGCAGCGCGGTAGTACTTGGGCACTTGGTGCCAACGTGTCGATCAATGGTCTGGTCATTGCCTCTTCGTCCACATCGACGCCGACGGGAACGCTTGTCTCCTCGACCGGTGGAACCCAGACGATCACGAACTCGCGGATCACGGCCCTTCCGGCCGCTGCCTCCTCCTACACGCAGGCCAGCGACATCCCGGCCGGAATTGCGGATGGAACGGCTGCGTATGACGGTTCGCTCGTTCGCGCCGGTGACGGCCTGACGGTTGCCGGAGGCACGGTGAACGTGACCAACTCGATCATCAACCAACACACGCGTGGCGTGGTGTCATCGAGCGGAAGCCTGACGGTCCTCGCCTCTCAGGTCGTTTCGAACAACGGAAACGGCGTGACGAACACAGGTGCAGACCTGACGCTCTCGGGAGCCGGAATCCAGGTCAGCAACAACGCGGGCACGGGCATCTCGACCTCTGGTGGTGCCTTGTCTCTCGTCGGCACCTACGCCAGTCCCGTGGTGTTGGCCAACAACACCGTTGCGGGCATCGCGATCAACGGCGGCAGCTCGTACGAGATCCGCAACACCATCGCGAACAACAGTCCCGTCGGCTTGGACATTGGTTCCGCGGCGCCGGGGTACGACTTCGGCGATTATCGTGTCACGGACTCGATCTTCTCCAACAGCTCAACGGCGGGCATCCGCATTGCGGACGCCAGGGGCTTCTCCATGGAGCGCGTGACGCTTCATGCCAATGCCGTCGGTATTCTCGACCCCGCCTCTCGTAATAATTTCTGGAGCCTTGAGCTTCGAGATACAATCATCTCGGGACCCGGTGGCACGGGCATTCAGTCGGGCACGGTGGGGGGCAGTAGTTCCATCCTCCTCGGCTACAGCGCGCTTGTCACCGCCGGTCCGAACGCCCTGGCGACGGCCAATACGGCGTCTGCCGGTACGGATGTTGCCAGTGCGATTATCAACGCCGATCCGGAGTACCGCTCCACGACGTACTCTTCCAACCGCCTGAACCCCGACTTCTACCTGGCGCCATCTGCTGCCGCCTATCTGGGTGCGGCGGCTCCCGCGGCGGAAAATGGTGGTTCGCCGTTCTTTAACCTTGGCGGCGGCTCGCGCTGGACGCTTGGACCCTCCATCACGACCGTCACGGTCGGCTCGGAAGGCCAGTTGTACCCGACGCTGGCGGACGCCATTGACGGCGTGAACAACCTCGGAACGACCGGTGGCATTGTGCTGACGGTCCTGATCGAGACAAACCTCACCGAGACGCGCGTCAGCCGCTTGGGCGTGGACACGGGTGAAGGCGGCGGCGTGTTGATCCGGCCGAAGGACGGCTTGGACCTGACGGTCGATTGGGCAACGACGCCCCAGACCTCCGGCCTCTTCTACAGTGGCCAACTCGCCATTGGCGCGAACCAGGGCGTGAGCAACAACCTGGTCATGACGAACAACGTGGTCGTCGACGGCAAGCCCGCGGGCTCGCCCGCCGGCACGGCCCTGACATTCTCCGGACCGGGACGCCACATCAACCTGACCGGTGGCGCCAAGAACACCGTCATCCGCAACATGCGTCTGAACTCGACGCTCAGTTCGGGCGCGGTCATCGCCGTGAACGCTCTCAATGCGGGTGGCGTCGACTACCACCCGGACGGGCTCCTGATCGAGCACAACCTGATCCAGGCGTTGGCCGCCGCTGGCCACGTGGGCATCGTGCTGCAAGCGCAGAGCGGCGTGCTGACAACGGCGCAGGAAGACCTGACGATCCGCCACAACCGCATCGAGTATCAAAGCTCGGCGGTTTTCCTGTACCCGAGCGCCCTTAACGCCCAAATCCACGGCAACACGTTCTACGGTCGCCAAGCGAACGCTTCCGGCGTCGACGCACGTGGCTTCTACCTCTTCACGTCCGTCAACTACGCCCAGGCTCCCGAGGCGACATTGAACGTCTACAACAACGTCTTCGACCTGGTGGGATTGAACGCGGCGACGCACGGCCAGGCTCTGGTCTCGCTTGATTATGGGGCCTCGTCGAACGTCCAGACGATCAACTTCTACAACAACTTCGTGACCATGCGGCATGATGGAACGGCGGTCCCGCTCAAGTATCAGGCCTTCGTCGTCGGTGCCGTTGCAAACACGCAGTTGAACATCCTGCACAACAGCGTCCACATGCGCACGGGGAGCCTGGGCACCATCCCGACGCTCAACACGGCGACCACGGGCCTTGTGTCGGTCGCCGCGACGAACCCGGTCGGCCTCGCGAAGATCAACGCCCGCAACAACCTGATTCGGGTGGAAGAGCCGCAAGTTTCGGTCTTCACCGTCCCGGCGGCGAAGCTTGGCGATATCGTTGAAGACTACAACACGGTCTATCGTGTTCCCATCGACCCCGGCACGGGTGTGGTTAGCCCGATCTACGGCCGCATCGACGCGACGAACCATCAGACGCTTGCCGAATGGCAGGCAGCATCCGGCAAGGGCGCGAACTCGGACGAAGCCGTCATTGGCATCGATCCCGAGGAGAACCCCGCCGAAGGCTTCACGGGTGTCTGGACGGCAGCGCCTGACCGCCTGACCGACCCCAACGCCCCGACACCGGCAAACTATCGCTGGACGGCGGTCCCGGGCGACTCGGCGGTTTGGGGCGGTGTCCCCGGACTGCTGGCGAGCCTGCCGGGTGGCGACGCGGACATCGATGGAACGGCCCGCCACGCCGGCAAGCCGTACCGCGGTGCCCATGAAGGCGCCACTCTGCCCGGCGACAACATCGATCCCGATCCGGAAGGACCCGACGCGGAACTCGGCGACATCAACGAAGACGGCACGATCAACGTGGCGGACGTGACCGAACTGGCCAACATCATTGCAGCCGGCCAGCAAGGCACGCTCGACCTCGCCATCGCCGACGTCAACGGCGACTCGGCTATCAACGCCCTCGACGTCGAAGCCCTCGCGGACCTGATCGTCAACCCGGTTCCTTGATCAACCCAACGCCGCAAGGCAATCACCATCGACCCCGCCCGGGAGGCCCAAACAGGCTTCCCGGGCGGTTTGTATTTTCAGACCGCGCCTTACCCCTTGGCGGCGGTTTGGAGTTGCATTGTCCGCACTTCGCAGTCGATCATTCCGGTGTTGCAGACACTTCGAGCGAATGACCCGGTTCCGGTTCCCAGAGTTCAGGCTGGCGAAACCCCCATTTGAGGCTTGTCGCGAGGGCACATTTTCTTCGCCCCGGCGAAGTTCCTTCGCTCGCAAACCTCGCCCCGTTGCCGGGAGTTCGGTCCCCAAATCCCTTCAGAGGAGTTTGCCGATGAAGAAGGACCCTTCAAGGATTGCCCGCAGCGCCGGGCGGCTGGCTCTTGCGCTCGCTTGCGGCATGATTGTCGGCCAGGCGGCGGCGGTGCCCTATGCGTCGCAGATTCGGTTTGCCGAGACCCAGGTCGTCCAGGCGCTGGGAACGGACCTGCATTACACGCTTAACGAGGACTGCGACGAAGTGACTGTCCAGGTTTACAACGCGACCACGGCAACCGTGGTCCGCTCCCACCACTTCGTAGCCCCCGCGCCCCAGACGAAGATGGGGCGGCAAACCGTCGCTTGGGATGGGCGCGATGAATCGAACAACCTCCTGCCCGTCGGACCGAATCAGTTGGTCGTCCGCGTCAACGTCAAGAAGGTGGACAACACCACGGCATGGACGCCCCTGTCGAGCAATGGGAGCGGCATCAAGGCAACTCTGAAGACATCCATCTTCAACGGATGGTCGGCAAACGATGTGATCATCCCGATTGATCCGGCGAGCGACCAGTTTGGCCTCGTGCTGACCTCGCACTCCTATACCCCAGCGGCTCCGGGCGGTATCGTGCTGCTTGGCACGGACCTCGAACCCGTCATCGGAAACGGTGGGGGAGCCAACGCCGTCAAAGGACAGCACATTGCGACGGCCGCGCCCGGCCTATTCGGTGTTTGGAACATGAATTTCGATCCGATCAATCCCAACCTGGTTTGGTGGGCGGGCCAGACGGGCGCGCAGCGCGTTGCCGTCTTTGATGTGTCCGGCATCGATCCCGCCGGCATCCAACCGGTTGCGGATGTTGTCTGGAATACGACCCTGTCGCCCCGCAGCATCGCCATCGCCGTGGACGGCAACGGCGATCGCGTTGGTTATCTCGCCGTTGCCAACCAGATTGATCGCCTGCTGTTGGACACCACCTACCCGCACGCGGTTCTCGCGAATGAAGCCATCACCGCACCGCTGCTTGACGGCTCCGCGCGCTATGCCCAGGAGGTCGAGCTCGATGCCGATGGAAACCTCTACTACCTGAGCCGCAGTTCCCAGGCGCCGACGGACGAGACGCAGGGCACCCTGTGGAGATGGAACAAGGCGGACGTTGACGCGGCGCCGGGCGTTCTGCTCACCGAGGCTAACGCCGCATGGCATGTCCGAGTGCCCGCGGGAACCCAGTCGATCAACACGATGCACATCGACCGCGTGAGCGGAGAGGTGTACATTGCCGCCAATGCCGCGGTCAGCAACCCGCGCGGGATCTTCCGCGTCGGCAACGTGGCCAGTGCGTCGCTTCCGGCGAAGCCCTATCAACTGACGGTGGCGGACCGGATCCTGAACTACAGCGACCCCACTCAGTTCCCCGTCAATTTCAGCGGCAACCTGTCGGGTCATGGGATTGCCACCGACTGGAAGGGGAACATGTACACCACCACGCGCACGTCGGAGGAGATCTACTCCTTCTCGCCCCCGGGCAATGGCGCGTCCCATGACATAGACACGTCCTCGCCGTCGGGCTATTTCGCAACCATCGCATTCAGTCAGTCGAACCTGGTGTTTGTGAATCAGAATGCAACGCCCGATGGTGTTGCCAGCTTCACCTCGCTGCGCGATGCGCTGCTGAGCTTTGGCCCCGGAGGAAACAACCATGCCTTCGCTGGGACCAATCGCATCGAGGTCCAGACCTTCGGGCCCTTTGACGAGGAATTGCCCGACCTGACCGGTGCATTCGACGCCGACGCCTTCGAGATCTTCGCGATGAACGGGCCGTCACTCGTCCTTCAGCGGGGCAGCACTTGGGAACTCAACACCAATGTGTCCATCGACGGATTGGTGATTGCCGCT
>CAYTRP010000111.1:0-931 GCA_964440195.1 uncultured Candidatus Sumerlaeota bacterium | reverse complement strand
CCTCGACCGGCACGCCGACAGGCACGCTGGTGTCCTCCCTGGGCGGTACTCAGGCCATCGCGAACTCGTGGATCACGGCACTCCCCGCCGCGGCTTCCGGTTATACCAGTGTGGCCGATATCCCCTCGGGCATCGCCGACGGCACCGCCCCGCACGACGCGGGTTTGGTGCGCGCAGGCGTCGGGCACACCATCGGCGGCGGAGACGTTTCACTCGGCAACACGATCGTCTCTCAGCACACCAGCGGCGTCATCTTCTCGGGCAGCTCGCTCAATCTGGCAAGTTCTCAGGTTGTCGCCAACTCCGGCAACGGCATCGCGGCATCCACGGGGGTAGTCACCCTGGCGGGCGGCTCACAAGTCAACAACAACGGCGGATCGGGCATTGTCGCCACCGGGACGAGTGACCTGTCGCTTGATGCCCCTTACCTGGACCCCAACCAGGTGCGCGGCAACGGGGGCGCTGGCATCGCGATTTCCAGCAGCATCGCCTATGAGGTTCGCAACACCCTGATCCAGGGAAACAGCGTGGGATTGGATGTCGAGACGGGGGCTTTCTCGCAGGACTTCGGCGACTTCCTGGTCACGGACGTCATTATTGCGGAATCCTCGACGGCGGGAATTCGCGTTGCAAACAACCTCGGATTCTCCGCCGCGCGCGTGACGTTGTTCGACAACGGCGTCGGGTTCCTCGACCTTCAGACCCGGACCGGTTTCTGGACGGCAGAGTTTCAGGACACCATCATCGCGGGTTCCGGCGACACCGGCATCGCCTCGCCCGGAGCGGGGACGGATTCGATCCGGCTGGATCACTCGGCCCTCTTGACCGCCGGGCCTCACGCGCTGGCGGTCACCTCGAAGCAGCGCCTGGCGATCCTGCCCGACGTGCCGACGTTCGAGGAGGCCGGCTATCCGGGCCTGCTGTCGAGCAC
>CAYTRP010000110.1:2489-8993 GCA_964440195.1 uncultured Candidatus Sumerlaeota bacterium | reverse complement strand
GGAAATTCAGCGGGGAGCGAATCACGGCGGTCCCCGTTTCGCGCTCGAAATCCACCGAGCGGACGGCCGCGAGGATCGTCGCGCGGCACGCAATCCCGGCCGGCCATGGCGGTGACGCCGGCAAACCCGTCGAGTGCCGGAGCAACTGCTCGATCGTCAGGCCCGCCTTGTCCGAGTCCTTAAGCGAGGGAACAAACTTGTCGATGCGGTCGCCCAGTTCCAGTTCACCGCGCTCCAGGGCCGCCATCGCGAGCGGAGTCACCAGAAGCACCCCGGCCAGGTCGCCCACCTCGTAAAGCGTCGACCACTCGGCTGGATGTCTCTCGGGGTCGATGATCCGGTTTCCGATGCCGATGGGCATGTTGTCCCCGTCGAGCGTGTCGACATAGACGACCGCCCCCGGGATGAGGCCCTCCTCCGCCGCCACGGCCAACGTCTCCAGCCCGCGAATGTAGCACCCCACCGAGACCTTGGCGTGTTCCAGGTGATCGGTGTTCACCCCCAAGCGGATGGATCCGGCATGCCTGTCCAGCAACTCTTGCAGCGCTGCCGGCAGGGGCGCCGTCCCGCCGGTCTGGTAGTGTCCCCCTTGAGCGGACACCAGCGACACGGAAGCGACCAACAATCCAACCGAGGCAAGGGCGCGAATCACAACCCGCCTCCTGGAGAGAGGATCTTGTGCCCGAGCCCGGCCACGTTCACGACCAGGTGCCCCGACGCATTCACCTGCTCGGCGATGCCCCTCACCCGCCCCAGGTGCGCATCCGGGTAGTCCACATCCCTGCCGATGCTCACACAGTTTTGGCGATACCCATTGAGGATGCCCTCCGCCGATCCCGGATGCTCCAGCGATTCCAGGAGCGCCCCGAGGATGGCGCGCGAGGCGGACAGCCAGGACGGCGCGCCGTCCCCCAACTCACGCGCGAGCGACGTCGCGCCCTCGGCAAGGCCACCGTTCGTCTGCGAGACATTCACGCCCACCCCGATGGCCACCCCGTCGCCCGCGCGCTCGCACAAGACACCCGCAATCTTGCGGTCATTGACCAGCACATCGTTGGGCCACTTGAGTTGCAGGCCCTCGACCCCGCACCGCTCGATGCCCTCCGCCACCCACGTGGTGGCAAAGGCCCAGAGCAGGCTCATTGGCCGCGGCGCCATCGCCGGCGGCAGCAGCACCGTCGCCAGGATCGCCTCGCCGCGCGGCGCCCGCCAGACGCGCCCGTCCCTGCCGCGTCCCTCGGTCTGGTATTCCGCCAGGAAGACTCTGGGCCATGCGTCTCCTCCGAGCGTCATCGCCGTGCGGCGCGCCTCGGAATTCGTCGAGTCAATCTCGCCGAAGACCTTGAAATCCCAGTTCGGAAAGAGGTTGTGCAACGACTTCGCCGTCGAACAAAGGTCCGCGCCCGGTGCACTCGGGTGGTTGATGGTCACGCAGGGTAGGGGCAAGATCTCGTCTCTGTTTCAAGGAATGGCGGCATGCCCACAGGCGCGCCGGACTTCGCATTCTACTGACGGCGCTGGTTCCCGAAGACCACCATCACCCAATAGAGCAATTGCACCAGCGCAATCATCGTCGCCGCGACATACGTCAACGCGGCCGCCGTCAGGACTCGGCTGACCCCGGCCGACTCCGCGGGGGTGATCATCCCCGAATCCACCAGCACACGCCTTGCGCGGGCGGAAGCATCGAACTCGGGCACCAGGTTGATCATCTGAAACAGGACAACCGATCCAAACAGCGCGATTCCCGCCACCGCCACCATCATGCCGAGCCCCGCCGCCTGCGCCGTCATGAGGGAGATTCCCACGATGATGAGGATAAACGAAAACTGAGAACCGATGCTGGCCACGGGGACAAACGCGTTGCGCAGGACCAGCGGCGCATAATGGCGCGCATGCTGGATCGCATGCCCCGCTTCATGGCACGCCACGCCCAGCGCCGCGAGGCTTGGACGATCATGGACCGCGTCGGACAGGCGGATCACCCGCCCGCCCGGATCATAGTGGTCCGACAGATGGCCGCGGGTCGAACGCTCGATGCGCACGCCCTGCACTCCGGCCAGGTCCAACATTCTCCGTGCCGCCTGCGCGCCCGTGAGGCCTGACGCCGCGCGCACCCTGCTGTAGCGCGCAAACGCCGTCTTGACCAGAAGCGTCGCGCCCCCGCCAAGGATCATCCCGGCAACCATGATAATCAGGTAGATCGGATCCGAGATCATGGATGACTCAATGCCTTCGTGCGGATGTGGCTGCTCATCACCTTGCGGCTCTTCACCCAGAGAGAATCCCGTGCCGGTTTGCGCATCCCTGCGCCCCCGTGCCAAATACTGGATTCATTGCGGTTGCCCAGAACCCAGCCGGTGTCAAGGGCTCCCCCTTCGACTCGCTGCGACATCCGCCATCAAACCGCGCCACAAAGGCCATTTCAGGCTGGCCGTCTGGTCCATCCACCGACCCCTGGTTTTGGGTTGAGGCGACGCCCCTGCCGACGCGTGTTGGTTGCATGAAAATTGTCCGCCTCCTCGCCCTCGCGATGTCCCTCGCCCTCGCCAACCAGTTTGCCTTTTCCGAAAGCCTTACCCTCTCGGTCGAGCAAGCCACGCTCCCCGGACAGAGCGTCTTTGTCTCCGCCGCGCATCCGATGTTCGGCAACGACGGCGTCACCACGGCGGTCAAGCTCTCGCCCCACGACTACCCCGTGTGGAGGGCAACGTTCGATCTTCCGCCCGGGGTGGGCATCACGCCGACATTTCTCGTGCGAAGCGACGCCCCCAGCCTTCTCCCCGATCCCGCCAACGTCATCTCCTCGACCGAGGGCCAGCCCACCGGTACGAGCGCGCCGACCAATCCCATCGGCCAGCGATTCGTCATCTGGACGGAACCCCCGGCCACTTCTGTCACGGCACGCATCACCGGGGCAGACTTTGAACCTGTCGAGTTCCCCTTCACTCTCGACGATCTGGATCCCCGTCGCTTCTTGGGCACCGCCTCCGCCGAGGATGTCGCCATGGGCCGTCGCATCGAGATCTTCGTCGACGGCAATCTTGTCACCCTCTCGGGCGGGCTGCGCCTGCATAACAGGGATCTTGAATACCGCCATTACCAATTCTTCGAAGGCCCCGCCCCGGAGGTCATTCCCCTCTCGGCTCGACGCGAGACCTTCACGTGGACACCCACCGATCCGCGTTTCAAGGCGCGCACCATCCGCGTCCAGCTCCCGCGCGACTACAACCGCGACACCGAACGCACGTATCCCGTCCTCTATGCGCAGGATGGGCAGAATGTCTTCTCTCCCGGCGGGCCCTTTGGCTCGTGGGACCTCGACATCATCACCCGCAACTTCGCCATCTCGGGCGAGCTCCCCGACATCATCCTCGTGGGCATCGACAACACCTCCGACCGCAACCACGAGTACATCCCCAGTTGGCTCACTCTCGGCGGCTCGCCCGGACGGGGAGAGGATTTCCTGGCCATCATCCGCGACGAACTCATGCCCGAGGTCCAATCGCGCTACCGCGTGGCCACGGGGCCGCGAAACACCGCCCACATCGGCAGTTCCCTCGGCGGCGTCCTTGGCTTTGTCGCCGCCCACGAATTCGCGGACACCTTCGGCTCGGTCATCGCCATGTCCTCGTCGTTCTGGATCAACCGCGCCGAGTTCATCGCGCGCGCCACCGCCGTCTCGCCGCAACAACGCGCGCGCCTGTGGATGGATTCCGGAACCGCGGGCGCCTCCAACGATTCCTACGCCGACACCATCGCGGTTCGCGATGCCATGATCGCGGCGGGCCACGCGATCGGGCCACGGTTTGCACACACGGTCGGCCTCAACCACCAGCACAACGAGGCCGCCTGGCGACTGCGGTCTCCCGACGCCACGCGCTGGCTCTACAATGCGACCGTCCCCGAGGTCTCCGAATACTCGGACCTCTTCGTCGTCACCGGACCAGCCGAGTAGACAAGCCGCGCATCCCTTATCCCGGGGGGCTCCCCGCGCTCGCGGCGGATCGCCCCGGCGCGATGCCGGCGACGACCTCGCGGCGCAGCACGCGCATCCCGGCCAATCCCGGCATGTCGCCGATGAGAATCCGGCCCCGGTACTCCACCCAGGCATGGGCCTCGAACTTTTTCGTCGCGCCGAACTTTGCGCCGAACACGACCTCGACGGGAATGCCCCGCCGTCCCATGAGGATCTGCATCGTCAGCGCGCGCACGAGGCAGGTCCCCTTGGGAACCAACCTGCCCATGCGCCCGATCCATCGCGTCACCCAGCAGGGATTCACGTCCCGGAAGCGCCCGCGCGCGCGCATAGCCTGCGCATCCACCCACGCCCGCACGCGCGTGTACGGCTGGATCCACAGTCGCAGACGGGTTTCCACGAGCAGCCAGAGGATGACCGCGAGAAGCACAAGGCGGCGTGCGTATCCCCGCAGTCGCTGGGAGAACTTAAGGCGATTCATCAAGCACGACCAAGCCGGCCGCGTGCAGGTCCCCGATCAGCTTCACGATGTCCGCGCGACACTGCTCCTCGCCCACCTCGAACTCCGACGTCACCGCGCCCACCAGGTCCGGCAGCCGCGAAGGCGTCCGCTGAAGCATGCGCCAGACCACGGCACCCACTTCATTCAGTTGATAATAGAGGCCCTTCTCCGTCTCCATGATGATGACTTCATCATCGAAGTTCGTCGATACCTGACGCGCCCGGGCTTCACTGATCAATGTCTTGTCGGTGATGTTCAAGCTCACGGCCTCCTCGTGTTGGGCCTCTCAACATTACCCCGGAGATTGCCTCTTTTTTGGTGATAACCCGGGGGCAATTTTCCGTCAATCAACCAAAGGGAACCGCTTGCAAGTGGGCGGAAGTGTAGCAAGCAAACCTTCCTTCTTGCCAAGAGAAATCGATACACCCGAACTCAACAATTCTCGAAGTCCCGCAGCAACGCGTCGCATGTCGCCTCCAGGCTCTCCAGATTGCGGGGTCGGCGCAGGCGGCAAATCGTCGCATGTGCCAGCAAAGCCCCCAGCGCCCGGAAATGGGCCACCTGACCCATCGGTGTCGCCCGCACAAGGGGCATGACATGATGATGCGTATGCGTGACGGCCTGCTGGAACGCCTCCGCGCGCGGCAACGTTTCCAAACCGACCTCCTCCCCCCATCCGAGAACATACACGCGCTTCAGTCGGCACGGCCCCGTCGCCAATCCCTCGGGACGCACCGACCGCAACCGCTTCTCGAAACCCTCGACGAACTTGGGTGATTGCTCATGGTCCTCGCCCAGCGCCGCAAACGCGTCCGGCCAAACCTTGCTGAACGGATACCCGGGCATCACGACGGGCTCACCGTTGGCTCCCACCTTCACCGCGATCAGGTCATCCGTCACCAACCGGCAACCACGCGCCTGCAGCGCGGCGGAAATCGTCGACTTGCCATGATACTTCGGCGCGACAAAGGCAAACGACCGGCCCTGATGTTCGACGGCGCTGCCGTGCAGCACCAGAAAACCCCGCTGGTGCAGCACCAACGCCATCGCGACGCCGATGATGTAAGCCGCCACCCGCGCCCCATCCCCCTCGGGCTCCAGGTCATACGCGACTTCCTTCCCCCCCGCGACACGAAATTCGCCAATGCGCGGCGCCGAAAATCCCCCAACGGACTCCGTGCCGCTCCAGCAAACGATCGAACCATGAGCCGGCGGAGGTCCCACGCGGGGAAGCTCTGCTTGTCGCACGATGACATCCGGAACTTGCCCTTCCGCCATCGAACATTGCGGCACCAACAGCAGCCGAACATCCGACTGAAATGTCAGTCCGAAGGCAGCATGCTGGAAGCGCGCAGTCTCGCGCGATGCCCCTCCCTCATGCCCTCTCGAAATGGCTTCCTTCATTCGCCGCAGGCTCCCTCCTAGGCCCCGATTCCCGACTTTGCCGCCAGCTTTTGCTTGAGGTAACCCTCGATGAACTCGTCGATGTCCCCGTCCAGGACGGATTCCGGGTCGCTGATCTTGATGCCCGTCCGCTCATCACGGACCAATTGATACGGCTGAAGCGTGTAGCTGCGAATCTGGCTTCCAAAGGCCACGTCGCTCTTCAGCGCCTCCTCGGCCTGCGCGGCCTGGCGGCGCTTCTCCAGTTCCAGCGCGTACAGGCGCGACCGCAGCACCTGAAAGGCAACATCGCGGTTCTGGTGCCACGAACGCTCGTTCTGGCACTGCACGGTGATCCCCGACGTGTAATGCACGATGCGCACGGCCGAGGTCGTCTTGTTGACCTTCTGGCCGCCCTTGCCGCCCGAGCGGAAACTGTCGATGCGCCAATCCTTGTCCTTCACGCCGATGTCGATCGCGATGCTCTCGTCGATTTCCGGCGAGGCATACACCGAGGCAAAACTCGTGTGCCTCCTTGCGTTGCTGTCATAGGGGGAGATGCGCACCAGGCGGTGCACGCCCGACTCGGCCTTGAGATAGCCAAACGCCATGAAGCCCTCGATGCGGATCTGTGCGTCGG
>CAYTRP010000110.1:0-2474 GCA_964440195.1 uncultured Candidatus Sumerlaeota bacterium | reverse complement strand
CTCCGTGCCGCCCGCCCCCGAGTGAATCTGGAGGAAGCAGGGCAACTTGTCGGCTTCGTCCGTCAGGATCGACTGGATCTCGAGTTTCTCCAGACGCGCCTCCAGCCCCCCGGTCTGGCCGATGATCTGCTGGGCGTCCTCGCCGTCCTCCGCCCCCTCCTCGCGCAGCATCTGCGCGAGTTCGAGGTTGTCGGAGATTTCCCGCTCCACGACTTCCCAAGGTTCGACTGATTGTTTTAGGTCATTGAGCTTGCGAAGAGTCTGCTGTGCCCTCTCCTGATCCGACCAAAAACCCGGGTGCTGAGTCTCGACTTCGAGTGAGGCCATCTGCTGCCTCATCCCATCGAAGTCAAAGATACCTCCGGTTTTGCTCGCATTTCGCCTTCAGCTCGCGCAGGGCGGACATCGTTTCGGACAGGGTCTTCATGGCTGGGGAAATAGGTCCTTGGGTCGGTGTGTGGCCGGGATGCCATCTTGAAACGCCGCCATGCTTTGCCGCAGTCCCCACCCGAATGCAAGAGTCTTGGTGCCGATGATCGACTTCGCCGGGGGCCGGCTTGGCGACTCCCCGAGCTTTGGCATGCCAAATAATTGCGCGCCACGGCCACATCGGCATTGACTACCCCCTCGGCGCTTGGCTCTCTCTCGCAGGCGGCGACAGGAAGTCTCATCGCCCCGGCACCGACCGTCGCAAGGTACCCCCTCCTTTCATGAACGTCTTCCCCAACGGCTTCCTGCTCGATCTCCATGCACTTGTGACCCCATCATCACACCAGCCCGGCGAGGGCACTTTCGTCGACACGCTTGAGGGCGAGTTCCTCCTGCCGCCGACATTGGTCGAGATCGTGACGCGCGGCGAGATCACGGAAGGCACCTGCTTTCTCGGCATCGATTCGCTCGGCGGCTCCACCGAGGCGGAGGTCCGCATGGTGAATGGGCCGACCTATCTCCACGAGGTCATGGTGCTGGCCCGGCAATTCGGCGCGGACAGCGAGGATGAGGCGGCCGCCCTGGACCTTGTGCTCAAGCTCTCGGAGGTGTTGCGCAAACTCTCGCAAGAGGGAATCCGGCGCGTCCGCCGAACGGCGCACACGCCGGGGGAGTTGTTGCCTGTCGCTTGAGGCGACGGGCACGAGCCGTTGAGTGATGCACGCGGCGCGTCAGACCTTCTGGTAGCTGAGGCAGGAGACGGCACCGGCGCTCATGCCGACGCTGATTTCCGCCGCCGTGCAGACGAGGTTCTTGTTGTGCGCACAGGAGGCGGCTTTGCAGGCGCCGACATTCGCGATCGTGATCCGGGAACCGCCCTGCTTCCCGTCCGACTTTGGGGTGTAGGTGGCACAGGTCGTCGGCGAGGGCTCACCCACCGTGATCGCGAGCGCATGGCAACTCCTACCCTCGTTGTAGGCGCAACTCGCGACTGAACAGGTTTCGACTTTCGTGGTCATCATGGTTCGCCCCTCCATGTAGGATCAACCAGAGGGTCGCGGAATCCCGGCACCCTGTCAATCATTGATCATTCCGACCGATACCACCAACTTGTTCGACACGCCAAACTTTTGCCGGCATGAGGAAACGAGAAGTTGTCGAGGCGAGTGCCCCGCCGCGCGCGCCTCGACCTTGCGCCCTTGAAAGCGTCCCGGGCGCGCACAAGAGAGAAGGGGCACCGGTCCGAAGACCGGCGCCCCTTGTGTTATGCTTCGCGGAAATGATACGGTCAGTACACGAACAACCAATCGCGAACCTGCTGGCTTTCCGCGATCACGCCCACGCCCGCGGCCCGCGCGACCGGCGCGTTCGACGGATTGGAGAGGACGAGCTTGAAGTACTCCTCCGGCTCCCCCTTGCCGTCGTTGACAACCTTCACCGTCACCTGCTTTTCCGTCTCGCCCGGCGCGAACGTCACCACCGTCGGCGCGAGCGGAATGTAGTCGCCATCCGCCGCCGTCGCCGTGCCGTCCTCCGTTTGCACCGTCACCTGCACGGTTTGCGCGCCGTTGGCGGGTGTCAGCGAAATCGTGAAGACCGCGTCCGTGGTGCTGCCGGGGCCTTCCTCCACATGGACGTCGCTGGCCGCGAGACCGTCGAGCGCCACCGCCGTCAGCTTGACGGCGGTCGCCGCATAGTCCGCCTCCAGCACGATGCCTTCCGCCGCCAATGCGCCGGAAACCACGTCGAATTCGCCCGTGACATTCGGCGACGTCAGGATCGTGAACTCGTTGCCGGGCGCCGGGATGAAGCCGTCGATCAGTTCCACATGCAGCCGCCCGTTGACCGTTGCGTTGCCCACCACGGCCAACCGGTCGTGCTGCGCGCCGAACGTCAGGCCGCCCAGTTCGACCGACAGTGTGCCCGCCGCCGTCTGCTGGTATTGCTCGTTGACCGTCAGGATGCCCGCCAACACGCCGGGCGACACGAAGCCGGAGTTTTCGACCGTGCGCGTGACGATGCCCGCGCCGGAAAGCACGCCGCCG
>CAYTRP010000109.1:1370-9007 GCA_964440195.1 uncultured Candidatus Sumerlaeota bacterium | reverse complement strand
CTGGGCGGGGCGGGCGCTGACGGTAGGCGGGACGGTCACGCTGCTGGCGGCGTTCATCTGCGGGATTTACGCGGAGATCTGGGCCGGCCGCGCCGGTGTGCCGCACGACCGGATCGCGTGGCATGAAGCACTGGCGAACGTGGCGAGCTGGGGGTTCGTGGCGTGCAACCACGCGAAGAAGGGCTCCCACAGCCAGCCCATACCGAGCATGATGAAGCCGAAGGCGAGCGAGAGATAGATGGCCTGCCACACGACCGCGCCGACAGACTTGGGCCGGCCCGCCCCGACGTATTGCGAGACGAAGGTGGCGGCATAGATGACGATGCCCATCGACAGTTGAAGCAGCCACCACCAGGTGAGGCTGGCGGTGAGGGACGCATTCATGTGAGGGAGCGTGGGGTCGCTGTCAAAGCGCGCGAGAAAAAGGCGGTCGAAGAAGAGATTGATGACGCTGCACAGCGAACTCAGGACGAGGGGGAATCCGACGGCCGCCAGTTGGCGAACGCCCCCGTCGCCGTCGAGGCGCGGGCGGAGCCACAGGTGCGCGGGCGGCTCGCCGGGGCGAACGACAAAGGGCGCCGCAATGAATGAAGGGAGTTGAGATGGGGCGGGGAGCGTCACATGACCTCGCGGGCTTCGAGCAGGAAGCCACCAGCGGGGTCAGGAGAGTGGAGGCGGGTTGGAGCGGTCAATGGGGACGTTGCGCGTTCCAAGGTCAACGTTCTGCATTCCTCGTACTTCGTTCTTCGTTGGGGGCAATGCTTCCGGTGGCGGGGTGGGATTGCTGCGAAAGCCAGTCGCGGAGGTCTTGGCGAGTGGCGATGTGCTCGAGATCGAGGGACTCTAGCCACATGCGCAGGCGGAAGTTGTCGGATGTCCAGTTCGTGCTGTTGGGTGGGGCTGTGGTGGGCAGGTGGTGAAGGACGGCGTTTGCGAGAATAACGAGATCCCGCGGATCGCTTCTGTTGGCCAGAACCTCAAAGGCCTTTTCTGCCCGGCCCCGGTCGCCGGAGGAAATCATCTGGCGAAGACGCTCGAGATCGAGTTGCGGATCGCGGGCAAGGGACTTGGCGTATGCGCGGGAGTTTCCGGTCCCCGGAAAGACAAGCCGGTCGAAGACTTCGAATTCACTCATGGAGGCGCGCCGGGCAATGCCGAAGGCGACGATTGCAATCAGTAGGGAGGCGAAGGAAAGCGAGATTATTCGGCTGACGAGAGGATAGGCTACGCGCGGGTGAATGATTGCGCGGACCAGCCGATACAGGAGCGCGGGGGCGGTCAGGATGATCACGACCGCGAGTCCAACCAAGCCGGCGATACACCCCAGCGCGAGAACAAATACGAGTCCGCCGACGAATTGTCCGAAGACCGTGTCGTCGAATCCGAATAACGGCGAGGACCACTTGCGCAGGAGCAGATCGAGGAGAGCCCACACAACGAGAAGCAGAAATGCCGAATAGACCCATGGGAACGCGGAATAGGCGGCACTGTCCACGCATTGGCTGCACGCCGCAGCAATTCCCGGGGAGATCATTAGAAGTGCCGTCGCGACTGGCAGTATAGCCCATCTGTTCATCGGTCACTCCTTGCCCGTTGCTCCGGGAGACTCGTCCTGCCCCGCAAGCCACGCTTGAAGGTCGGCCTGTGTCCGGATGTTTTGAAGGCCGAGACTGTCGAGCCATTCGTAGAGTATATGGCGCGGGGTACCCGCATCGGGAGCGGCGGTCGATTTCTTGGTTGGCAGAATTTCCATCACCTGGTCCGCCACGACGACCAGGTCCTCTTCACGCGCTCGATTCTTGAGTAGCAAGAGTGCCTTCGACTGTCGCGCGGGATCGCGCGACTCAAGAATTGTCGCCAGTTGAGCCGGGCCGATTGTTGGGTCCTTGGCGAGTTGAACGCCAAGATACCGGCCAATGGCCGCCTCTGTCCTGACATAGCGATCATACGCTTCCAGAGAGGAGAGTTGCGCACGCGCTTGAATGCCCGATGCGGCCGTGAAGCCTATCATGGCGAGACCCGCAGCAGCCAGGATTCGCAGCACCCAAACCGCGATGCCGGATTGGACGATGACATCCTGGGTCATCTTGACGAACATGCAAAGCGCGATGAGCGCGGCCAAGAAGTAGAACCCGAAGATGCCTATAACGGGAATGGCGATAATCGCCACGGGCAGCCAATCGATGAGACTCTTTGGGGTCCGGGCAGAGAGTGGCTTTCTCGCGCCCCACATCACGACTGCCAGGGTGCGAAGGAGATACCACACGAGGACGATCGCATAGATCCGCGGGAGCCATGGATAGTTGTAGGCGACCATGCTGTCGGCACAGACACCGCAGGCGAGTGCCCGGGCAGGAAGTGCAACCAATGCGGATCCGGCTGGGACGATTGCGAGAGCCTGTCTGACGGTTCCAGTCATGGCCCTTTCCTCCCCTCACCGTTACCAGCAAGACCCCCGCCAAGCGGATTGGGCCGGAAATGGGGTTTTTGCGCCAGATTGTCGCAAGGGGCCCTGCAAGATTTTACATGGTCGTGTCGGAATCGGCTTGCATGGGGAGACTTTGGCGTGGTGTGCTCCCGTCAGCTTTTGGATGTGGTTTGGGGGGCCGCCGCGAGGTGGCCCCCCCTTCTTTACCTCCAAAATCCTCACAGGACAGATCAGCCCCGAGCGGGGCAGGGAGCGTTTTGAAAATGGCCAAGCGTGCGAAGAAGGAAGAAGTCCGGGTACTGAACGTCAAGCCGCTGATCAAGCAGATCGCCAAGGAGAAGGAGTTGGAGGGCGATGTGATCAAGCATGCGATCGAGCTGGCGATTCTCTCGGCGGCGACGAAGAAGGCGGGGATGTTCAAGTCGCCGCGTCCGGAGCTGGACCTGGAGAGCGGGGACCTGCGGCTGTACGTGAAGAAGACGGTGACGATCAGCGTCGAGGAGCCGCGCCACGAGATCGACATCCTCTCGGCCAAGGCGATCAATCCGCACCACATGATGGGCGACGAGATCGAGGTGGAGATCGACCCGGAGCAGTTCGGCCGCATCGCGGCGCAGTCGGTGCGGCAGGGCATCCTGCAGCGCCTGCGCGACGCGGAGCGCGATCGCATCTACAAGGATTACAAGGACAAGGTCGGCACGGTGGTGACGGGGATCGTGCAGCGCTACGAGCGGCGCGACTGCATCGTGGCGCTGGGCAAGGTGGAGTGCCTCCTCCCCCACCACGAAATCCCGTTCGGCGTGCGCTACCGCTATGGCGACCGCATCCGGACGCTGATCATCGACGTGCGGCGCACGCCCAAGGGGCCACAGGTGATCCTGTCGCGCACGCGCTCGGAGTTGGTGAAGCAGTTGTTCGCCACGGAGGTCCCGGAAATCAGCGACGGGACGGTGCGCATCGTGGAAATCGCGCGCGAGCCGGGCGTGCGCACGAAGATCGCGGTGAACAGCATGAACCCGGACGTGGATCCGGTGGGCGCGTGCGTCGGCATGAAGGGTTCGCGCGTGCAGATGATCGTGCGCGAGCTGGACAACGAGAAGGTGGACATCGTGCCCTGGTCGATGGACCCGGAGACGTTCATCTCGTCGGCGCTGAACCCGGCGAAGATCGTGAACATCAAGCTGAACGAGATCGAACGCCGCGCCGCGGTGGTGGTGGAGCACGATTCGTTGGCAAAGGCGATCGGCAAGCGCGGCCAGAACGCGAAGCTGGCGGCGAAGCTGACGGGTTGGAAAATCGACGTGTCGGAGCAGGAGGACGAGGCGGAACTGCAGCGCCTGGAGACGATCTCGCAGCAGTACCTGATGGACTTCCTGAGCCAGATGGAGGGCCTGAGCCAGTTCTCGCAGGAGGCGCTGGCGCGGTCGGAGAACTTCGACACGGTGGAAAAGCTGGCCGAGGCGGAGTCCGCGCAGTTGCTGAGCTTCACGGCGGGCGACGAGGAGTTGGCCGAGGACATCGTGGCGGGTGCGAAGGAGTATCTGGAGAACCTGCGCGAGATGACCAAAACGTCGGACGCCCTGCTGTCGGGCGAGATGCGGCAGAAGCTGGCGAGCCTGCAGGAGTTGGCGGACAAGCTGGCCGGCAAGCCGGTCTCGGACGTTGAGCCGGCGGACGCGTCGGAGTTGCCAAAGCCGGGCGAAGCGTTCTCCGCTTCGCCGGAGGACGTGGCGGATCCCGTGCCGGTGTCCGAAGTGGCCCCGGAGGTTGTCGAGGAAGAAGAGGCGAAGGAAGAGGTCTAAGGGCTGGAGAGGTTGAAGGCGAACGAGGGAGCAATGTCCCCCCGTTCGCCTTCGCCTCACTCGTGGCGATTCTCCTTCAACTGGCGGGGTGATTCCTGCCGCCGCTTCTTTTTTTGCCGGCATCCTTCCATCAGAGGTTTTTTCCGTGTCCCCACGATTTGAAACGACCGAGGACCTTGTGCGGACCGTGCAGGGTTTTCTGAACCACCAGCAGTTCGACGAAGCGCAGGCCGCCATCGCGGTGGTGGAGAGTGACTTTGCACAGGACCCGCTGGCGCTGCATCTGGCGGGGCTGGTGTGGGAGCGGACTTACCTTGAGCAGTCCGCACAGGGGCTTCAGCCCGACCTCGAATTGTACGAGCGGGCGGAGGGCTATTACCGGCGCGCCGTGGACGCGGACCCCGAGAACGCCGAGGTTCATGGCGAGCGCCTGTTCGCGTGCCTGTTCGTGATAGGAACGCAGCGAAACGATCCCAGCCGCATGCATGAGGGGCTGGAGATCGCGATGAAGTTGCGCGAGGCGGCGGACGATCCGGAGTTGGCGGGAATCTACGAGCGGGAATCGGCGATCCTGGCGACGGGCCTTGCCCGGTTGTCGCAGGACCCGAAGGACTGGGACCTGGCGGACTCGCTGTTTGGCAAGGCACCGGAACCCTCGGCGGAGCGTGAACTGTACTTTTTCCACCTCTATCGCGGGATGGTGAAGAGGGAGGTGGCCCAGCGGACGGGGGATCCGGGCGCACTGGACGAAGCGGTGCGCTCGTTCCGCCGCTCGTGGTCGATCGACACGAGCAGGGGCCTGCAATACCTGCTGGCCGACTGCCTCCTGCAATTGGAGGAGCCGGGACCGGCGGACCTGAGGGACGCGGGCGAGTTGGTGATGGCCTTGACGCAGGACTCGGAAGACGACCTCCTGTTGCAGGGATTGCGCCGCCGGCATGACCTCCGGCTCAAGTCGCGGGGAGCCCCCGCCGAGGAGAACGAACGATGACGGTTCTGGTGATCGACAACTACGATTCATTCACCTACAACCTGGTGCAGTACCTCGGCGAACTGGGCGCGGCCATCAAGGTCGTGCGGAACGACAAGATCGACGACGGGGCGATGGAGCACTTCGCGCCGTCGTGCATCGTGGTGTCGCCCGGCCCCGGGACGCCACACGACGCGGGCCAATCGATGGAGGTGCTTCGCCGCCATGCGCAGCGGATCCCGACGCTGGGCGTTTGCCTCGGGCACCAGTGCATCGGCGAGGTCTTTGGCGGGCGCGTGATTCGCGCTCCCCGGCTGATGCACGGCAAGACAAGCATGATCAAGCACGACAACGAGGGGGTTTTTCGCGGGCTTCCAAATCCGTTCGAGGCAACGCGCTACCACTCATTGATCATCGAGGAGGGAAGCCTGCCTCCCGAGGTGGAGGTGTGCGCCACGTCGGCGGACGACAACCTGATCATGGGCGTGCGCCACAGGCATTACCCGATCCACGGCGTGCAGTTCCATCCGGAGTCGATCCTGACAAAGGAAGGGAAGCAGTTGCTGCGGAACTTCCTGGATTTGGCCATGAACCACGGGTTGGCGGCGCAGAGCACCTGACAACCGTTCTACGTTCTTCGTTCTACGTTCCTCGTTGTCCCATTCACGCAGTCCTGCATGGAACTTTGGGCGCTTGCTTACGGTTGAAACTCGCGTAGAAGCTGCGGGTCGAAGCGGACGTCGTGGGGCGGGATGCGCTGGATGTCGAATCGTTCGATGAGTTCCGGCATGGTGGGGCGCTCGCCGGGATGACACTGTCCGAGGGTGCAGGCGAGGTAACCTCGAATGGCGGCGATGTCGCAGCCCCGGTCGATGTAATGCCGGAGGTCGTCGGCACCGTCGCGCTTGGACAGGCGTTCGCCGGTGGGTGAATGAAAAAGGGGGATGTGCCAGTAGCGTGGAATGGGCAGGCCAAGGGTTTGGAGTATCCATGCCTGGCGGGCACCGGAATCGAGAAGGTCTTCTCCCCGGAGGACTTCGGTGATGCCCGAGAGGGCATCATCAATGGCGCAGGCGAGTTGATAGGCAAAGAGTCCATCGGCGCGCTGGATGACAAAGTCTCCGCTCAGGGCATCGAGATCGATGGCGACCCTGCCTGAAAGAGATCAAGGAAGGTCGTGGGGGCATTCTGCACGCGGATGCGCCAGCAGTGCTGGTCGCCGGCGGCGATGCGGGCGCGCGCCTGGTCCCGAGGCGTGTGGGCGTGGAGCCCCGGGTAGCGTCCTCCGGATTCGGCGGCGTGGGGGGCCGAGGCCGCCTCGCGGACCTCGCGGCGACTGGCAAAGCAGGGATAGGCGAGGCCGGCTTGATCGAGCCGCTGGACAAAGGGGGCATAGACGGCGGCGCGTTCGGATTGGCGCAGGGGTGGGTCATCCCACCGGATGCCCAGAGCGGCGAGATCCTCGAGCTGGCGCGCCTCGACACCCGGACGGACGCGGGGAGTGTCGAGGTCCTCGACGCGGAGAAGGAATCTGCCCCCGCGCGACCGGCAATGCAGGTAGGCCGCCAGAGCGGTCCGCAGGTTGCCCAAATGAAGCATTCCGGTGGGGCTGGGCGCGTATCGCCCCACGATGGAGCCCCCGGCCGGGGTCATTGTTCGGGGGTATTGGCGGCGAGAGAGGAGGTCATGGCGAGTCGCAGGACCCGCATCTGGCGCGGGATGACCTCATCGATGCGGCCGACCCCCGTAACGCCATCGAGAAACGGATTGAAGAAGACGATGGTGAGGTCTGCCTCGCGCGCCAAATCGCCAAGGCGTTCCTTCTTCTCGGGATGAGTGACGACCAGGACGCGGCCGGGTTGTCCTGCCGCAAGCTCGGCGATCGACTCGCGTTGTTCGTCGGACACGAGGCCATTCTGGCCCAGAGTGACGGTGCCCAGCACTCCCACGCCAATGGACGCGAGGAAGGGGTGTAGCCGCGTGTCGTCGGTGAAGACTTGCTGGGTTGGGAAGTCCACCTTTTGCGCGGCAAGCAACTCCTCAAGGGAGTTGAGGCGGCTCTCGAGGGCGATGAGATTGCTGTCAAGACGGGACCGGTCCCGCAAGTCCTTGAATCGTGGGAGGAGGAGGGCGTGGAGTTCGCGGGCGTCTTCGCGCAGCGCGACGGGGTCCAGCCAAGTGAAGCTGCGCCCGGAATCGCCGGCACGCACGAAGAGGATGTCCATCCGCGGATCGACGCTCTTGACCATCTCGACGGCGTTGCGGTCGGCTCCCCCGCCGTAGGCGACGATGAACGACGCGCGGGCGATGAGGACTTCCTCGTCGGGAGTGGGGGTAGCCTTGCGCTCGCGGGGAACATGCGGGCCGAGAAGGCGGGTCTCGATGACGCCGTTGAGCAGCTCGCGCGACAGGAATTCCGCGATGCCCGTGGTGGTCA
>CAYTRP010000109.1:0-1360 GCA_964440195.1 uncultured Candidatus Sumerlaeota bacterium | reverse complement strand
GGGGGGCGACACAGGCCGCGAGGAGGAGCATGGCAAGCATATGGAAAAGCCCGCTTCCAAGGAGGCGGGCTTTCCCTGCGGAAAGTTGTTGGGCGTGAGTGATCACGGTGCCTCGGGGGCCCGTCACTTCACCTCGCGGTGAACGGTGTGGCGCTTGAGGAACTTGTTGTACTTCTTGAGTTCGATGCGAGCCGTGGTATTCTTGCGGTTCTTGACGGTCACATAGCGGGAGACACCGGGGACGCCGGAATTGCGGGACTCGGTGCACTCGAGGATAACCTGGACGCGATTGCCCTTCTTGGCCATTGGAAACCAGCTCCATGGGATTGAGACCTGACGCGGCGGGAAGAAACCTCCTCAACCGCGGGGGAGGGAGTAAGGGACCTGGGCAATGGCGATGACAAGGATAAAATCAGGGTTTTGACCGGGAAGAAGGTTCCGGGACGTCCTCATTGCCCGCACTGATCTTTGCGGGTTTGCCGGCTTCGGCTGCAAATGCGACCAATAGGATTGGCGTTATCGCCCGAAATCTGGCCGGGATTCATCCATTCCGGGCTACAAGGTCCGGGAGGAGCCTCTTTCCCGGAGACTGGTGGGGGCGATCATGGGGTTGCCGGAGATCGCGTTGGCGACATTCCACTGGAGCGCTGTTGGGTATCCCGGGGCAATCGGGCGGGGTATGCGAGAACGGCCTCCCATTCGTCCAGAGCGCGCCACCGGAGGGGGGCCCAGCCGGTTTCACGCAGGCGCGCGGCGATGCATTCGTGCTCGGATTCGAGAAACCCCGAGAGGATGAGCGGGCGCGCGAGATGGCGCAGGGGAACGAGGAGCGGATCGAACTCGTTGCTGAGCATGTTGCAGAGCACGAGATCGGGCATGGGAACGCCGGAGAGGAGGGTGCCGCCCACGGCTTCTTCGATCGTGGCTCCCGGGACGAAGACGCATTGGCGTGAACAACGATTGGCGGCGGCGTTGCGGGCGAACGCCTCGGGACAGGCGGGATCGTTGTCAATGCCGACGGCCCATTTGGCGCCGAGCTTCACGGCGGCGATGGCGAGGACGCCGCTTCCGGCGCCCACATCAAGCACGCATTCGGGCGCGGGGGTGAATTCCTCCAGCAGTTCCAGGCAGAGGCGCGTGGTCGGATGCTCGCCCGTGCCAAAGGCCGTGCTTGGGAGAAGCGCGATGTAGTGGGAGCCCGGAGGGAGATCGGCATGGGCATGCTTCTCCCCTGCCGGACCCACCTGGATCCTCGGCGTGGCCTGGCTTGGGGCGTGGAAATCCCACCACGCGCGGCCCCAATCCTCCTCGTGCAGCGTGTCGATCCCGATGGAAAGGCTTGCGGTGGGCCAGATGCGTG
>CAYTRP010000108.1:2822-9101 GCA_964440195.1 uncultured Candidatus Sumerlaeota bacterium | reverse complement strand
GAGTGGCGCGACGATCAGTGTGTCGTTGGACGCGTCTGGCGCGGACGGCGATGTCGCCGGCACGGCTCCGGGCCGGGTCGGTGGCTTTGCCGGCGGTGCCCGCGGGGTGGTCACCAGCCCCGCCACCAACGGTCCCGGCCATGGATTCTACAACAACACGAATGCCGGGGGCGGCGCGGGCCACGGTGGGATTGGAGGTCGCGGCGGGAACAACATTCTGTTTCTTGGCGGTCGTCTCGTCAGCACCAATGCACTCTACGAATTCCTTGGCGGGAGCGGCGGGGCTGGTGGCGGTGCCGCCCATGCCACGGCGACCGGTGGTGGTGCCGGAGGGGGAGCCATTCAGATCGGTGCGAATGGCACGCTGACTCTCTCGTCCGGAACGGAAATCAATGTCGATGGCGGCGACTCCCCTGGCATCTTCACAAACACCGGGCTGAGTCGTCCCGGTGGTGGTGGTGCCGGAGGCGCGATCCTGTTGTCGGGCAATGTGGTGAACGCGGATGGCGCGATACTCTCCGCGCGCGGGGGCAACGGTGCCGACTCCTTTGGCGGGGAAGCCGCGGATGTTGTCAACCGCGGCGGCGGCGGAGGCGGCGGTGGCCGCGTGGCGATCTTCTACAATGATTCCGTCGTGCCGCCGACGTATGAACTGTCGGGTGGGACTGGCGGGCAGATTCCCGTCGCCGATGCCCCGGCGTTGAAGGAGGCCGGCAAGCCGGGCGAGGCTGGCAAGGCCTTTGTCCTCAAGTTGAAGCCCAGCACTCGCGAATCGATCCTTGATCCCGATGATTTTGTCTCTCTGGGCAATCTGGTGGCGAGTGCGGGCACCCTCGCGATTGATACCGATGCCTTGACGGCGACCCTCGCTGGGTCCGGGGCGAATGATGGAGTCTATCAGGGAGTGCTGACGCCTGTCCAAACTGGCGAGGTCGCGTTGGCCGCGTTTTGTTTTGCCAGTATCGACCTGGACAAGGCCGGTGGATTGTCGGTTTCCGTGACGGGGAGCAACGCCCTCGCACTCCTCAGCAAGGGGAACGCGCGGATCGCGGCGAACCTCTCTCTCGATGGTGGCGCGGGATTCCAGGATCCCCAGCTCATCGCGTCGAGCCGCGCGGGTGGCGCGCCGGGCCTTCGTGGCAACGAGACCGGGCTACGCGGTCCAGCGGGCCCGCGCCCCGGTGGCGTCGTGGACTTGCATGGGGGCGGTGGTGGCGGGTATGGTGGAGCGGGTGGACAGGGCAACCCGCCCTCCGGTGGGTTCGGCGGCGGCGAGGAGCCTGGTGCCTTTCTCCCCGTGTTGTGGGGCGGATCGGCTGGCGGCGGCGGTGGCCGCGCAAACAACAGTGCTTCGAGTGCCGGGTCGGGTGGTGGCGCCATGGGTGTCTATGCGGCCGGGAACCTGACGATCACGGGTGCAAACCTGAGTGCCGTGGGCGGGGCGGGCGGTGACATGTTCTTTGACGGCGTTGCCCGCACCGGTGGTGGCGGGAGTGGCGGTGCGTTCCTGTTCATGGGAAATGCGATCACCGTCACGAATTCCACCATCAGCGTGGAGGGTGGCCGTGGTGGCGATGCCAACGACGGTCCCAATGGTTCCACCGACCTCAAGCGCGGCGGCGGTGGTGGTGGTGGAGGCCGCATTGCGTTCCTGCACAATGGCGGGTTCACGGAATCCGGCTCCACGTACATCCTGGATGGTGGCAGAGGAGGATTCGCCGATGGTGGGGGAGCCTTGACCTTTGGTGAGGAGGGATTCCCGGGAACAGTCATTTCGGGTGAAGCGAATCCCGCCATCATCTTCCCCAATACCGTCGGATCCCGCCTTGATCCGCAAAGCGTGCCTTCCCTGGGTGCCTTGACGGCGACGGGTGGAACGCTTGCCTTCAATACCGATTCGGACATTCGTTCCGTCACTTTCACGAATCCCGGCAATCCGGCGCAGAACTTCTCGCTGACGGGGGCGCGTGCACTCTCGCAAACCGGTTCAACGGAGATGACGGCGTTCTGTTTCGACACGGTGTCACTGACAGGCGGTGTCGTCATCGCGGTCGAAGGCAACCGGCCGTTGGCCCTCCTCAGCCGAAGTGACCTGACCCTCGGGGTGAACATCGACCTGAGCGGCGGTGCGGGAGGCAACAACGCGCTCGCGGCCCCCGCAAAGGCCGGTGGCGGCTTGGGAGGAGCGCGCGGAGTTGTCACCAGTGCGGCGGTCAATGGTCCGGGAGCGGGCCAGACCTCGCGCGAGTTCCTCTTTGGCGGCGGCGGAGGAGGCTTTGGGGGCGCGGGCGGGAAAGGTGGGCCCGTGGCGGGAGAAGGTGGCGAGGGGGGCACTGCGTATAGCAACCAAATGCTGTCGGAACTGCTGGGCGGCTCCGGTGGTGGCGGTGGACGTGGGAACACGTCAGGTTCGGGCGCGGGCGCGGCAGGCGGGGCCATCCAACTGGCGGCGACCGGTGTCCTGACGATCCAGCCGGGCACGGTTGTCCGCACCAATGGTGGCCAGGGTGGTGACCGGGCGGACTCGAGCGTCCTGCGCACCGGTGGTGGCGGGTCTGGCGGTGGAATTCTGCTCTCCGCGCCGGATGTCGTCATCCCAGGCGCAATCCTTGAGGCCAAAGGCGGCAGGGGAGGCAATGCCACGGATCAACCGAACATTCCCGGATTGCAGACGCATCCCCATCGCGGTGGCGGTGGTGGTGGGGGCGGCCGCATCGCGATCTACACTGACGTCGATCTCGACCTGGAGACTGTGACGGTCTCCGTTGCCGGAGGGGTGGGGGGAATCGCGACTCACGAGGGCGCGGATCCCGATCCCGAGATCCCGCGCGAGCGCTCGCCCGGAGATCCGGGGGCGTCGGGTACGATCTATCTCTCGACCGCCCCGGTCGGGGATGTGAATGATTCGTGGTCGGTCTTCTGACCAGGGGTCATTGATCGAATACCCAGTGCGGCGGGGGGGCACGAAATCCCCCGCCGCCACTTCCGGAGCAAGCAAATGAACCTTCCACAAGTTCAGTCGGTGTCGCTGGTCGACCAGGTCGAGGAGCGGATTCGCGGTGCCATTTGCGAAGCGGGCCTGAAGGCGGGGGATGCCTTCCTCGGCGAGGTCGAACTGGCGAGCCGGCTGGGCGTGAGCCGCAACGTGGTGCGCGAGGCTCTGAGCCGGTTGCAAACGCTGGGCATCCTGAACACGCGGAAACGGCGCGGGACGGTCATCACCGAGCCCGACATTTTCGCGGGCATGGCCAAGGTGGTGGACTTGCCGGTGTTCGGCGAGGCACCGCAACGCGAACTTGTGGAGATTCGTCTCATCATGGAACTCGGGGTCTCCGAGATCATCATGCTGCACAAGCCGACGGCGGGGTTGCTCAAGTTGGAACGAATCGTCAGCCGCGCGGAAAAGGAACCCGCCAACCAGTTGCTGGGCACGGAGTGCGACCTGGAGTTTCATTCGACGCTTTTCGAGATGGTTGGCAACGAGACCCTGAAGCGGTTCCAAGCTTTGCTGGTGCGTTTCTTCGAGTGGTCCGTGGCCAACATGCGGGTCGTGGCCGATCGCTTCGAGAATCCCGACGTGGTGTCGCACCGGGACCTGCTGGAATTGCTGAAGGCCGAGGATTGGGAGGGATTCCACAACGCAATGCGCAAGCATCTGGCAACCCATCGGGCCGTCCTGGAGAAGGATTTCCAGATCGAACGGCTCAAGAAAAGAATCTCGGCGGATGCCGAATTCGGAGAGGAAGACGACGAGGCATTATGAGCAACTTTTCCGCAGGACTTCTGGCAGCTCCCTTTACTCCCTTCAAGGAGGACGGCTCGCTCGATCCGGAGCGCATCCCCCTTCAAGTGGAGGCGGCCAACCGGGCCTTGGACGGCGTGTTCGTCTGCGGCACCACCGGCGAAGGGGTCTCGCTCACCATTCGCGAGCGCAAGACGGTCGCCGAGCAATGGCTGAAACATCGCAACGCCGGGCTGCGCGTGATCGTTCACGTCGGCAATTCGTGCATCGAGGACGCGCGCACCCTGGCGCAACACGCCGAGAGCATCGGCGCGGACGCCGTCGCGGTCATGGCGCCCGCGGCGTTTCGCGCCGAATCGCCGGGGGACCTCGTGCGATTCTGCTCGCTTGTCGCCGCCGCCGCGCCCGCGACGCCATTCTATTACTACCACATGCCGTCGATGAACGGGGTTCATCTCGACATGCGGAGGACGCTGCGTTTGCTTGGCGAATCGATCCCGACGTTTCGCGGCGTGAAGTACACCCACGAGGACCTGATCGAGTTCGCCCTGCTGCTCGAGGAGTTCGGCGACCGCTACGACCTGGTCTTTGGCCGCGACGAGCTTTTGCTCCCCGCGCTGATGTTGGGCGTGCGTGGTGCCGTGGGCAGCACCTACAACTATCTCACGGCTCCCTATCGTTCGATCATCGCGGCGGTGGAGAGCGGCGACATGGAAACGGCCCGGGCAAGCTACCTGGATGTCCTGAAGGTGATCGATGTCCTTATCAGGCACGGTGGCGGTGTCGTGGCGGGCAAGGCGATCATGGGGTTGATCGGCCTGGATCTGGGTCCGTGCCGTCCGCCGTTGCGCACGCCGACCTCGGAGCAGGTGGATGCGCTCCGGCGGGATCTGGACGCGGTGGGCTTCTTCGAGATGGTCGAAGCCTCCGCTCCCACGGAGACGGCCTGAGCCATGCACCCACTCGCACCGCGCGGGAATTGGGCCACGCTGCTTCTTCCCATCGGCGACAACGACGAAATCCTGACCGGGGTCCTCGCGGAGGAAATCGCCGCTTTCGCCGCCGCCGGGGTTGATGGTGTCTATACGAACGGGACCGCCGGCGAGTTCTACAACCAAACGGAGGAGGAGTTCTCCACGCTGGCGGCGGAGGTCTTGCGCCTTTGCCGCAAGCACGGCCTTCCGCTTCAGATCGGCGTCTCGCATCCCTTCCCGGCGGTGACGCTGCAACGCATCCGGCAATGGAAGGGGGAACGTCCCTCGGCGTTCCAGGTGATTCTGCCGGATTGGTTTCCGCCAAGGATGCCGGAGGTGCTTGCATTTCTGGACCGTGTGGCCAAGGAGGCCGCTCCTGTTCCGTTGGTGCTGTACAATCCGCCACATGCGAAAGTGCGCCTGACGCCCGCGCAACTTGCCGAAGTGGTTGAAAGAGTCCCCGGCTTGTGCGGGATCAAAGTCCCCGGTGGGGACGACGAGTGGTACCGCGTGATGGCGCCGGTGGTGGAACGCATCTCGGTGTTCATCCCCGGTCACCACCTGGCGAGCGGCATCTCTCGCGGAGCACTGGGGAGTTACTCCAATGTTGCCTGCCTCTCTCCCGGCGGCGCGCAGGAGTGGTACCATGAGACCCAGTCCGACATGGAATCGGCTCTCGCGCGCGAATCGCGGATTCGTGCGTTCATGGATGAAGTGATCGTGCCCTACATCGCGCGCGACGGATATGCCAACCAGGCGGTGGACAAGCTGATGGCGGCGGCGGGGGGCTGGTGCCCGATCTCGTCGCGCCTGCGATGGCCGTATCGCTGGCTTGGTCAGGATGCAGTGAAGGTCGTTCGTGCCGAGGCGCTCGCCCGGCTTCCCGAGTTCATGCAAGACTCCCCCTCATTCTCCAAAAGGACGGTTTCATGAGTACCACGGTCGCAAGGCGCACGGAACTGGAGAAGTACTTCAATTATCAGGGGCTCTCGGCCGCCGAGTTGGCCCTGTATTGGGAGCAGGGCTATCTGGTGATTCCGGATCTTCTGACGCCCGAGGGGCTGGCGCGCATGCGCGAGGAGTGCATGGCATCCTGGAATGAGCAAAAGAAGGATGCGCCCTCGAACGGGACGTGGCTCCAGTCCGCGCTTCTCGTGAACATTCACCACCTTTCCCCGATAGTGCGCGACTACTACTTTCGCGGCCCCCTGGTCGACATCGCCTCGCAGTTGATTGGGCCGAACATCAAGGGAGCCACCTCGCAACTGACGTTCAAGATGCGAGGCAACACAAAGCCCTTTGGTTGGCATCAGGACAACGGCTATGGCCAGTTGCTTCCGGCCAATGCCCTCACCACGCTGACGGCGCTCGACGACACGGATCAGTCCAACGGATGCCTGTGGCTCATTCCCGGTTCGCACAAGCAGGGGCAGATCGACGTGAGCGACCGCCTGACGCCCGAGGCGAAAAAGGCTGGTGCCGACCTGACAGTGGAGGTGGCGGACGAATCGGGCGCGATTCCCATTCCTTCGCGCGCGGGAAGCGCTCTGATCTTCCACTGCC
>CAYTRP010000108.1:0-2812 GCA_964440195.1 uncultured Candidatus Sumerlaeota bacterium | reverse complement strand
CTGCACAAGTCGGAAGGGAATTTCTCGACGGACCGGGATCGGCGTGTCGTTTTCCTGCGCTATGCGGATGCGGATGCGGTGGAGACGTACAACAACAACGCGCCGCGTCTTGGGCGCCTTGTTCGCGGAGCGACAAGGTTCCCCGAAGTGGAAGCGTTTGAAGCCGACCTGGATTGATTCCAACAAAACCCGGGTTCCGATCGTGAACTCGAAGGGCACCCCCATGTTCATGCGCTTGCTGGCGTTGCTGCTGCTTCTCGTTTCGCTACCCGCCGTGACGGTGGCCAATCTGGTGATCGATTGGAAGGAACTCTCTCCCGTGCCTGACGAGTTGGGCCTTGGGGGGCCGCAGGCGGGCGTGCATAACGGGGCGCTTATCGTCGTGGGTGGAGCAAATTTCCCGCAAGGTCCGCCGTGGGAAGGCGGGCCCAAAACCTGGCACGGCAAGATTCATGTGCTGCCCCATTACAAGCAAGAAGGCGCGGTATGGCGGGATGGCGGCTCGCTTTCGATGCTGCTCGGCCATGGCACGTCGCATTCCACGAAAGAGGGCGTGATTATCGTCGGCGGGGGAGACGCCGGCGCGCACACGAACAAGGTTCATCGGCTCCGGTGGACCGGACAAGCGGTGGTGGTCGAGGAGTTGAGCCCGCTGCCATTCCCGCTCGCGTTTCACGCGTCGGTGATGATCGGCGATGTGATTTACGTGACCGGTGGAACAAGTGCTCCCACCGATACGCAGGCACGAAACGATTTCCTGCGCCTTGACTTGTCGGAGGAGAACGCGACCTGGCGGATTCTCGCTCCCCTTCCCGGCGATGGGCGCATCATGCCCGTGATCGCGGCGGTGGATGGAAAGGTCTTTGTCGCGGGCGGGGCGAGCTTGTCCGCCAACGACGAAGGCCGCGCCGTTCGCGAATACCTGCGCACGGGTTTTAAGTACGACCCCAAGGTGAAGGAGGGCGAGAAATGGAAGCCCATCGCCGACATGCCGCGCGGCGCCGTGGCGGCGCCGACGCCGTCGCCACGGGTGGGGCCGCCGCACTTTATCGTGCTGGGCAGGGACACGGGGGAGAATCTGCCCCCCAACGTTGCCCTCCAGGATCATCCCGGCTTTGAGCGTGAAATCCTGGCTTATCACACGATCACGAACACATGGGCCGTGATGGGTGAACTTCCGTTTGCCCATGTGACGGGTCCGTTGATCGAGGACGGCGGAAGCTTCATCATTCCGACCGGCGAGATCCGCCCCGGCGTCCGGTCGCCACGGGTGTACGTCGGCCAAGTCAAGCCCACGCGAGCGGCGTTCGGCATCGTGAACTGGGTTGTCCTGGTGGGCTACCTGATCGGCGTCACGGTCGTCGGCCTGATCGTGACGGGCGTGAACAAGAACACGAACGAGTTCTTTCGCGGGGGCGGCAAGATTCCCTGGTGGGCGGTGGGATTGTCGATCTTCGCCACGATGGCCTCGTCCATCGGATACCTGGCCATTCCGGCCAAGGCGTACTCGGAGGATTGGGTCTTCATCATGACGTCGGTGCCGATCGTCCTGCTCGCGCCGATCGTCATTCGTTACTACCTGCCGTTTTTTCGCCGCGTGGACAGCAGCTCGGCCTACGAGTTTCTGGAGCGCCGCTTCTCCGTGCTGATACGCCTGTTCGGCAGCTTCTCCTTCCTTCTGTTCCACCTGGGCCGCATGGCGGTGGTGCTGTACCTGCCCGCGCTGGCGATCGCGACGGTGACGTCCTTCGACGAAATCCTGTGCATCCTGCTGATGGGGCTGTTGTGCATCATCTATTGCACGACGGGGGGCATGTTCGCCGTCGTGCTCACGGACGTGGTGCAGACCATAGTGCTGCTGGGCGCCTTGCTGATGTGCGTGGTGTTCGTCTTTTTCTCCATCGATGGCGGGGTGGGCGCCTTTTTCTCCACGGCCATCACCGACAAGAAGTTTCACGCGGTCGAGTGGGGCCTGAGTCCACTGATGCCCGTGCTATGGGTGGTCCTCGTCGGCAACCTGTTCTCGAACCTTCTTCCCTACACGGCGGACCAGGGGGTCGTGCAGCGCTACATGACCACCAAGGACGAGAAGGCGGCGGCGGGATCGATCTGGACCAATGCCGCCCTGGTGATTCCCAACACCCTGCTGATGTTCTTCCTGGGGACGGCGCTGTACGTCTTTTACAAGTCCTTTCCCGAGCGCCTGTCCCCGACGATCAACACCGACGCGATCTTCCCGCTCTTCATCGCGAACGAACTGCCCATCGGGCTCGCGGGCCTCGCGGTGGCGGGCATCCTGGCGGCGGCCCAATCCACGCTCACCACGAGCATCAACAGCATCAGCACCGTCGTGGTGGTGGACGTGGTCGGCCGGTTCAAGCTGACGAAGAAGGGGGCGGAGGATCTCCGCCTCGCGCGCATCCTGTCGGTGGCCGCCGGTCTTGTGGGAACGGGCCTCGCCATCTGGATTTCCCAGTTGGAAACCCGCTCCCTGTGGGACTTCTACATGAAGATCATGGGGCTGACGGGCAGTTCCCTCTCCGGCTTGTTCATCCTGGGCATGTTTACCAAGCGGGCCACCGCCGCCGGCGCGGCCATTGGCGTCCTGGTCAGCATTGTTTCCCTGTGGTATGTGCAGACCCACACCCAGATTCATTTCTTCCTCTGGGCCATGGTCGGCGTCGGCGTGACGGTCATCGTGGGCTACGCGGTCAGCCTGGCGACACTCCCCAAGAGCGACGAGGAGTTGAAGGGGCTGACGCTCCACACCATCGAGAAATGACGGCGTTCCGGGCTTCGCGGGATTCGGTAC
>CAYTRP010000107.1:8888-9106 GCA_964440195.1 uncultured Candidatus Sumerlaeota bacterium | reverse complement strand
TGCTGACGCGCGAGCAAGCGCAAAAGCTGGCCGAGGCAGGGCTCACCTCCTACAATCACAACATCGACACGTCGCCCGAATTCTACGAGAAGATCATCAGCACCCGCACCTTCGAGGATCGCATCCGCACGATCGGCCATGTCCGCGAAGCGGGCATTTCCGTTTGCAGTGGTGGCATCGTCGGCATGGGCGAGGAGCGCGAGGATCGCATCGGGTTC
>CAYTRP010000107.1:4115-8878 GCA_964440195.1 uncultured Candidatus Sumerlaeota bacterium | reverse complement strand
ATCCCCCGCCGGAGTCGGTGCCCATCAACGTGCTGGTGCGCGTGCCGGGAACGCCGCTGGAGCAATCGCCGCCGCTCGATCCCATCGAGGTTGTGCGGTGCGTCGCGACGGCGCGCATCCTGATGCCGACGTCGCGCGTGCGGCTCTCCGCCGGTCGCCGCGAGATGAGCGACGAGTTGCAGGCGCTGTGCTTCACCGCCGGGGCCAACTCGATTTTTGCCGGCGAGAAGCTTCTCACCACGCCGAACGCGGGAGACGACCGGGACGCGGACCTGTTCGACCGGCTCGGGCTGCACACGGAAACACCCGCCGAATCCGCGCGCGAGCGCGCCCATGCCGGAATCCCCTGAGCCCGAGTCGCTCTACGAAGAGGGCGCTGATCTCTACGATTCCCTCTTTGGCGAAGTGGACGAGGAAGAAACGGGCTTTTACGCCGCGCTGTTTGCCGACGCGCCCAACAGGAATGTGCTCTCTCTCGGTTGTGGCACTGGCAGGCTCGAAGCCGCGTTGTCCACCGCCGGATTTCACATCACGGGCGTCGACGCGTCGGAGGCGATGCTGGCCCGCGCGCGCCAACGCGACCCGCGCGGTCGCTATGTTGCCTCGCGCATGGAAGACATGCCGGAGAGATTGCCCGGCGAGCCCTTCGGCGCGGTGGTTTCTTCCACTCTCTCCTTTGCCTACATCACCGAGGCGAAAACGGCGCAATGCGTCATCGCCGATTGCGCGCGCCGGATGCAGCCGGGCGGGTTCCTGGCGCTGGATATCCCGGTCGCGCCGGAACCCCGGCGGTTGCAGGGCACCCTTGAAACAATGGATACAATATCGGGACATCATTATCAATTCATGTGGCACGACGTGATTGCGGAAGATGAAACGCGGGCGGTTCTCGACACGGAAATCCGGATCGGTTGCGCCCAGCGCGCCGCCACCCGCCATGCGCGACTGGCGGTCTGGCGACCCGGGGGAATCCGGCGGCTGATCGAAGAAAGCGGTCTCTTCACAAACACATTGTTTCACGCGCCCCACGACATCGCGACCGCAACAACCATCCCTCCCGCCGATTGCCTGCGGGCCATTGTCGTGGCGCGAAGATCAAACAGGCCGGCATGATGCGGATTATCCCGAAGCCCATTGGGGCGCCGGAAGCAAGCTTCCGGCGCAAAAGCGACAGCAAGCTGTCGCAGTCCAAAGAAGCCGGCTTGATGTTTGTTCAATCCCGTCTATTCTTCACCATTCTCCACTTCTCTACGATGGGCCAGTCCGCTTCCAGCCAATCGAGTTGCATTATCTCATCCGCATTCACCCATCGGATGTCGCCGACCTCGATGGGCGCCGGCTGGCCGGAAACGATTCGGCAACGTATGAACAACAGCACGACGGAGAGGCCGTCCGCATAGGAATGCGCGGCGACGTCGAACACGTCGCCCGCTTCAACCTCGACGCCGAGTTCCTCGCGACACTCGCGCGCCAGGGCGGCACGCGGGTCTTCCCCCAACTCCAACTTTCCGCCGGGGAATTCCCATTTGCCTGCTCCCCAACCTCCCGGCGGTCGCTGCGCGGCGAGGATGCGGTCGCCGTCTTCCAGCATCGCCGCGACAACCACCCGGTGATGGGGATCGATAGTGGCCATGTTGACGGGCCCGCTACAATTCCATGACGACGGGCAGGATAATCGGGAAGCGCTGCGTCTGCTTCTTGATCAACTGGCGCAGGGTCTTCTTGATGGCGGCCTGCACCTCGCTCGGATCCGTCCGCCCCCCTGCCCCCAACTCCTCGTAGGCGTCAACGACGGCCTGCTTGAGGTCCTTCATCAGCCCCTTCTCGCTCTCGATGTCGCTCGCGAAGCCACGGGAAACGATCTCGGGTCCATTGAGGACCTCGCCCGTTTCGTGATCCACGCCGAGGATGACAACCAGCATGCCGTCCTCGGAGAGATAGCGCCGGTCGCGCAGGACGACCTCGTCGACATCGCCGATGCCCTTGCCGTCAACGAGCACGCGCCCGTGGGGCGCCTTGCCGATGACGCGCGCGGAGGCCTTCTTCAACTCCAGCACATCGCCGTCCTCGAGAAGAAACGCCTCGTTGTCCTCCAGGCCCTGCTCGCGAGCGAGGCGGCAATGGTCCCGCAGATGGCGATATTCACCGTGCACCGGGACGAAGAACTGGGGGTTCACCAGGTTGATCATGTGGCGCATGTCGTCGCGGTAGCCGTGACCCGACACGTGGATGCGCGCCATGCCCTCGTGGATGACGTGGGCGCCGCGCCGGGTGAGGTGATTGATCATGCGAAAGATCGCCGTCTCGTTGCCGGGAATGATGCGCGTGGAGAGGACGACCGTGTCACCTTCCTGGAGCGTGAGGTCCCGATGCGTGCCCGCGGCGACGCGCGACAGGGACGACATCGGCTCGCCCTGGCTGCCGGTGCACAGGACCAGCAACTTCTTGCGGTCAATGCGCGAGACGTCGCGCGGGTTGGAGCTGTACGCGCCCCGGATGTCGAGCAGTCCCAGCTCCGACGCGATGCGGATGTTGCGCTCCATGTTGAGGCCGACGGCCACCACGGTGCGCCCCGCTTCGGCCGCGAGGTTCAGGACGTTTTGGATGCGGTGGAGCGACGACGCGAAGGTCGAGATGATGAGGGCACCTGGAGCCTCGCGCACGATCTTTTGCAGGCCGGGCACGACTTCCATTTCCGACGGGCACGTGCCCGCGCGCTCGACATTGGTCGAGTCGCTCATCAACAGGAGCACGCCCTCCTCGTCTTCCTCGGCATAGCGCGCCAGGGCGTAGTGGTCAAAGGCCACGCCGTCGGGCGGAAACGGATCGATCTTGAAGTCGCCCGTGTGGACGACGACGCCCACCGGCGTGCGAATCGCGAGTGCCATGGCGTCGATCATCGAGTGCGTGACGCTGATCGGCTCGACTTCGAAGTGCTTGCCGACGCGCACCTTGGTTCTCGGGACGAGGTCGCGGAATTCGGGCTTGAGGCCGTGCTCGCGGAACTTCTCGGTCAGCAGCGCGCGCGTGAGGCGCGAGACATAGAGGGGAGTCTTGGGGAATCGCGGCAGGATGTAGGGCAGGGCCCCCACGTGGTCCTCGTGGGCATGGGTAATCACGATTCCCGCCAGACGCCCCTCGCGTCCGGCCAGGATCGAGACATCCGGGATCACGTAGTCGATGCCGAGCATCTCCTCGTCGGGCATCATTTGGCCGCAATCGACCATCAGGAACTCGCCCCGATGCTCGAAAAGGCTGCAATTCATGCCGATTTCGCCCAATCCGCCGAGGGGAATGACGCGGATGGCGTCGTCGGCAGGGGGCAGTTGGGTCAGGTACTCTTGGTTGTTTGCCATAGGAGTCGAGGATACCCGCCCCCACTCTCAGGGCAATGCGATTCTTACTTCCCCACCACCGTCGGCGCCAGCGGTTGAAACTTGATGAGCAGGTGCGGGGGCTGCGTCGCGTCCTCGCCCGCATTCAGGGCCGCGTGCCGGTGGAGTTGGTTCACGACGGCGATCATCGACCCATCCGGGTGCGCGGCGAATCCATCCACCCAGTTCAGGGAGGGATCCGTGAAGAGCAACTCATAGGTTCCGTCAGGCCGGGTTACCCCGACTCCATCCAAGGGCAGGTCACCGCTGTAGATGTTTCCCGCCGCGTCGATTCCGATGCCATCGCTGAGGGGTTTCGCGCCCACGCGCTGGATGGTCGAGGCGATGCGTTCGTCATTGAAGTGTGCCATGGCCAAGGCTCGCGCGCGATACACGGACGTCCCGTTCATGGCGCCGTAATACACCCACTGATTCGCCGAGTCGATGACGATGGGATTGAGCGGCACGCGCGGCGAGAGGATGGATCCGTCGGGTTGCACCATGCGCATCGCCTGGCCATGAATGACGAGCGAGACATTCTCGGCCATCACGGAGGGGTGGTTCTCCAAGACACGCCGCGCTTCACCGGTCTCGAGGCTCAGAACGATGAAGGCGGGACCGTGGCCTTCGGCACCGTCTCCGAGATAGCAGTCGGCCAGATAAATCTGCTCATGGGTGAGATCGATCGCGAGGTCCTGGATGAACGACCCCGGCCGCGAGATGGGCGGCGGAAGGTGGAAGATCCGGTGCAGTTGCTCGGTGCGCAAGTCCCAGCCGATGACCTTTGGAACCGTGGAGTCGTCGCCCGCGTCGACCATCCACAGGATGCCGCGCGGATCCGCCTTGATGCCGATGATGCGCGCAATGCCGACGCCGCCGGCATCGGGTGCACCGGCCCATTGTTCGTTGGGATAGGGCCGCTTGGTTCCATCGCGCAACACCTCCATCACGCGGACTTCCGGCTTCGCAAAGGGGAGCATGCTGACGAAAATGCGGCCGTGGGGAGACACCGTCACGTTTCCCGGCGTCTGGTCGAATTCGGCGATGACCTCGAAGGGCTTTTTCTCCGCCGCCGTGGCAACCATTCCCAATGCCATCATCAACGCACCCAACAGCACGTCCTTCATAATCCTCGCCCCTTGATGGGAATTAGCTGCCGGGAAGCTGCGAAGCATCAAACAAACCCGGCAGGAGGACGTCGAGCGTCGTCTCGACGGCATCGCCTTCGACCCCTGCGTAGATCACCCTCAGAGTCGGATTGAACTCGGCCAGGAATTGCCGGCACGCCCCGCACGGCGGCGTCGGCACGGGCGAATCGCTGGCGATGGCAATGGCGACGGGCCGCCCCGCCCCCTCCGCCACGGCGCGGACCATGGCCGTGCGCTCCGC
>CAYTRP010000107.1:0-4105 GCA_964440195.1 uncultured Candidatus Sumerlaeota bacterium | reverse complement strand
GTTCTCGACGTTGCAGCCGGTGACGACGCGCCCCGATTCCGTCAGAATCGCCGCCCCCACCCGAAAGCGGGAATAAGGCGAATGCGCCGCGAACCGGGCCTGACGCGCAGCGGCGAGGAGGAGGGGGGCGGGGTCGGAGGAAGGGGTGGAAGAAGTAGGCATGGTGGGAGCATTGTGATGGAGAGGGAGTAGGGCAAGGGAGTCTTGCTCCTATCGGTGGGCGCTCCAGCCGCGTTCAGGGGTTGTTGTCGCTGCCCTTGCTGGTCAAGGGGCCACTGTTTGGGTGGCGGTTTTGCAGGAGTCCGGCAGGGAGCCGCGCGCTTACCGGAGCTTCTTCATGGCCATGCTGTTCAGCAGCGATTGCATCTGGGTAATGGCGATCTGATTTAGCTGGATCAACCGTTCCGATTGTGGCAAACCTTGACGAATCAACACCGAGTTGAGCGATTCGAGATTGGTCAACACCACCAGTTGCTCAAGAGTCGCGTGATCGCGCATGTTGCCGTCGGCTTCCGGATAAAGCGCGCGCCACTGCTTGGCGGTATGGCCAAACAGGGCGACATTCAGCAAGTCGGCCTCGCTGGCGTACACCGCCGAGGACTGGGCGCGTGTGACCACGGCCGGCAGGAGCGTCTCCCGGATGGCGTCCGTGTGAATGCCGTAGTTGACCTTGGCGAGGGTGCGTTGGAGGTTCCATTCCAACCGCAGGCGGTCATTTTCCTCGCTCTTGAGCCGCTGAAACTCCTTGATGAGGTATATTTTGAATTCGGGGCTGATCCACATGCCGAACTCGAATGCGATGTCCTGATGGGCAAAGGTCCCGCCATAGCGCCCCGCCGCCGCCCGCAGGCCGATGGCATTGGTCTTGGCCACCCATTCCTTGACGCTCAACTTGTAGCTGTTCAACCCGGCCTGGCTTTTAATTATGGCGAATTCGCCATGATTGAACTCCGGATTGTGAACGCCCTCCCATATCCCCAGAAACTCGACCGTGTTGCGGTTGCGCAGCCAATCCGAGATGAAAAAATCCCCATCCTTCGCCTTGAGCATATCCGTCAGGGAGATGAAATCCCCCTGCGGCTGAGAGAGAACGGTGATCCGCGTGCCCTGGACATCGATGGCGGTCTTGGCGGCTTTGCTCATGGGTTCGCTCCGCTGTCACGGGGTGAATTGGCTTTCAGGATGCCTTCATCCACCGGGCCTGACGCGCGGCGGCGAGGAGGGAGGGGGGGGAAAGCGGGAGGAGGGGGCATGGTGGGAGCGTTGTGATGGAGAGGGAGTGGGGCAAGGGGGTTTGGTCAAGTGCACCGGTTCTTCCCTGTCGAATTCGCGGCGTCATGCCACCGTGGAGGAGTCCTCCTTCGCATGAAGCAGCGAAACAAACGGCGGAATCATCACAAGGACTGAAGCGCCCAGCAGGATAACTCCCTCCATCGGCTCCGAGCCCCTGGCAACCCATAAAAAAGGTGTGGCAAAGGGGTGTATCAGCAAAACGCTCAGGATCGACTCATACCCATCGCTGAAGAGAAAGCCATCAACAACAGGCACGATGGACCAGCCAAGCATAAGTGGCGGAACGAGAAAGACGGCACCTCCAAGAATCAGGATGATTAATCCCAATGATCCGGACGACTTGCCGGGAACCCAAGGAATGAGCTTCTCCAGTGGAAGCAGGAAGCTCAGCGGAAGTGGAAACAAGGGAGCCCCCCGGCGATGACAATATACGCCCAAGAATGTCCCGATCAATGCAGCCAGCATGAGCGCCATCGCCATCCAGCCGAACCAGGCTCCGAACACGACCAGAGCGCCGACGATGATGGGAGAAGCGAACATCAGCTCGCCAAACAACCTCAGGAATATTGAAATGACCGAATCGCCGGCTCTCCGCCGGAGGATTCCGAACTCGTCGATGCGAACCACGATGCCATTGCACAACAGGAACGCAACGATGGCCGTCAGGATCGCTGCAAGGAACGTATAGGTTGGGTGCATTGCCGGATCAATCAGCAGCATTGGCATGAAGATCGAGACCAAGGACAAGATCAGCGCGCTCTGGGGGCTTTCCCAGTATTGCCAGATGCGGAGGATGACGCTGGGCGAACGTCCGCCGTGAACGCGCTTCATTGCAGTTTCCTTCTCGTATCCGGTAGCGGAGTGCCAAGATGACCGGTTTGGGAACTTCCGAACCTCTTGGCTTGTCACTTGCAATGTGATGGCTGCCAGAAGCCCCCCCGGAAGGAAACCCGAAAATGCGCCCCCGATTCTTTGAAACGTCTCTGGTGGTGGTCTGCGGCCTGGTCGTGGTGCTGGCGTTGTTGCAGGGCTGGACGACTCAGGGAGCCGGGGCGGCGGAAAAGAGCGAGTCCCAAGTCTCGAACACCGCACGCACGTTTTCCGGCCTGGCGCCAGCGCCAAATTCACACTGGGCAATGCAGCCGCCATCGCGCCAGAGATGTTTGTGAACGTCTCGCACGGCATCGGCAACCTCCCCGGTGGTGCCGCGCGCGAGGAGGTATTGCCGGTCGATCTCTCCCCAAAACGTGATCTTGCCCGCAAAGGGGGCCATGTTCTCCGCGCCCATGCAGAAGATCTGCGAGTTAAGCGCATCGAGCCTTAACTCGACCAGGTCCGGAAGAATCGCGAGCAGGTGTCCGTCGGAGTGCATGAACGCGCGTTTGCCCGCCGCATGGGCGATGGCGATGTAGTCGGCATAGAGAGGGCGGAAAAGTTCGCGCCAGAGCGTTGGGTTGATGAGGAGCGCGTTCTGGCTCCCCCAATCGTCCATGAAGAAGATGGCGTCGATGTCCGTGCGGCACCATGCTTCGAACAATTGGCAGTAGAACTGGTGAAGGCGCTTGAGGAAGGCGAGGAGGCCATCGGGCGGGTCGGCCAGATCCATGTAGAGTTCCTCGCTGGTGCGCAGGAACTGGAGACGCTCGAACGGGCGCGGGACGATGCCCGCGATTTGGAACTGATCCGAGGCCGCGCAGTCGCGGTTCACGGCATCGCGGTCAATGGTCAGCCAACCGGTGGGGAAAGCCACGCGAGGGATATCCTCGTCCCAGTCACTGATGAGGGGCGCGCGGACTTCGCCGATGATGCCCCGGTGAAGATTGTGGAACGTGCAACCCCATTCATCGACGTACTGGCCGACCTCGTAGGCATCTCCCCGAGTCGGGGGCGGTTGACGCAGATGAGCGTCGGCCATGTTGATGTCGGGGGGAAAGTCGCGCAGGATGGCGTCGAACTGCTCGGGGTACGTTTGCCGCGCCCAGGGGAGGTGCCAAAGATGACGCGGCACCCGGGCGGGTCCGCGGAAGTCGAGCGTCTGGTGGACAAGTTCGCGGGGCGTGGCGGTCATGTGTGCGCTCCTTTGTCCGAGATTGGAAGCCGTCTCTTCGTTGGGGGCAAGGGAACCTCGCCTCCGGGGGTTGACAGCGCGGGGCCCGTGGGATTGCCTGTGGTGGTCCTCACTCGCTGAATCGTCAACGGTGGCTGGCTGTGAGGAGGATCCGCCTTGCGAACACCCAGCCGCCAGCAGGTCATTCGGACAGGAGCCGCGTTGCCATGGGATGTGTCAAATTGAGAGGGTTGTCCGGCTTGATGGTCGCCGGTTGGGTGGCCCTCGGCACGGCATTGCCGGGCAGCGACGTCGAGCTGACGATAACCCTCAAGCCCGAGATACCAGCGCCGGGCAAGAACGCGCAGGTAACGCTTCACTTTGAGAAGGACCCCGATTTCGTGGAGAAAAGGTTGGTGTATGTTGTCGAGGTGCGGAAGGCCCACGACGACAGTCTGGTTCGCGCGGCGGCGTTTGACAATGGGGGTGCGGGATACGCGCAGGCCTCGGGCAGCGTTTTTTTCGTCCAGTCCATGCCTACCGATGCGGATGCCGTCTATTTCAATGCCTACGCGTGTCCCTGGAGCATGAACCAGTGGATCGTGGACCAGTTCCGCTCCTACCCCACCAACGGCACCTACACCTATAGCTGGGTGAGCAATAGCTTTGGCGTGATGAACGACGTCATTTATCGCGGCTCGGCGGTCGCTCCCAAGCCCGGGAACAACACGACCTAGTGCAGCGGGTCGGCGTTTGAAGTCGCGG
>CAYTRP010000106.1:6803-9112 GCA_964440195.1 uncultured Candidatus Sumerlaeota bacterium | reverse complement strand
ATCCGCAGCGCCTACACGCGCCTACTTCTGGAAGGCGAACTGTTCGACTTCAACAACGACGGCACGCTGGACCCGACCGAAATCGGAGACACCGGCAGGTTCCTCGTCCAGATCAACCAAGGACCCCAGTTCATCTCACCCGTGGGACGGACGGTTATCCGCCTCGAGGAAATCGGCTCCGGCGGCGAAACCCTCAACACCTTCTATGTATCCAACGACGGTCTGGGGTTTGGCGGACTGCCGGGGCGGCTTCTCCTCTCCGACGACACCGTTGACGTCATCCAGACGCTCTTCAACCTCACCAAGACGAATGGCGAGCTGATCGGCGCCATCCGGATGGGCTTCGAACTGGTGCGCTACCCCTCGGTCAGTGGGCCCTTCGACCGCGGAGTCAGGGTCAATTGGACTTTTGAAAACACGTCCCCCAGCAGCTACCGCGTGGCCATCGCCCATTTCCACGATGCCACGGCCCAGTGGACAACCACGGCGGTTGCCAATCCGACCCTGCACGTGAACGGACAGGTTCAACTCAACAGCACCGCCTACAGCGGTGGCGGCATTCCCCAGCGAGTCACCTGGTTCAACAACCCGGCCCGCGAGGAGTACCGCTTCAGCGTCCTGGGCAACACGGCGGAATCGGGCCTGACGCCCCCCTCCCAGCTTCTGACGGCCAACCGCTTCGTCCTCTACCCCTTGGGCAACGAGGGCTTCTTCAACATGGCCGCGGGCCATCCCCTCAGCTTCGACCAGTCCGTCGCGAATCCGCCCAGCGTGGCCACCGGCGTGCTTCTCCGCTGGGCCCCGGCGCTCGTCCCGGCCGGCGGCGCCCATTCGGTCGCCACGGGCGTGACCTACGAGATCGATCCCGGCATTCCCTCCTCCGTCGCGGGGTACAACCAGCAGGAAAACGGCTTTGCGGCTTCCTCCCCCGACCAACAATTCGCGGACTACGCGCAGCGCGCCATCAGGTTCTGCCTCGGCGGTGGCGCGGTTGGTCCCCTGAACTTCATCACCAACAACGCCCTCGCCGAGGACATTCCCATCTTCCTCGACAGCGACTCGGACGGCGATGGCGTTCCGGACTACGTCGACAACTGCCCCTTCACCCCGAACGAGGACCAGACGGATTCCAACAACAATGGCGTCGGCGATGCCTGCGAGGGCGACTTCGACGGCGATGGGATCCAGGACTTCCTCGACAATTGCCCGCAGAATCCAAACACGGACCAGTCGGACCGCGATGGCGATGGCGTCGGCGATGCCTGCGACCCCGACATTGATGGCGACGGCATCAACAACGAGCTGGACAACTGTCCCTTCGTGTTCAACCCCGGACAGGAAGATTCCGATGGCAACGGCATTGGCGACGCCTGCGAGGGCGACTTCGATGGCGATGGAATCGCCGATGAGTCGGACAACTGCCCCAACGTCTTCAACCCCGACCAATCCGACATCGATGGCAACGGCGTCGGCGACGCGTGCGACCCCGACGTCGACGGCGACGGACTCGGAAACGCCGAGGACAATTGTCCCTTCGTTGCCAATCCCGGACAGGAAGACTCCAACGAAAACGGCATCGGTGACGCCTGCGAGGCCGTCGGCTTCCTCCTGAGCGATCGCAGCCCCTTCTCCACGTCGATCCTCCAGGCACAGTCCCCCAACACGCCCCTCTCCGTGCTGGGCGCCGCCACCGGCGACTTGAACGGCGACGGCTACAACGACATCGTCCTGGCGGTCAACGCGAGCACCACCCAGTCGACCGGTGGCCGCGCCAACCGCATCTGGTTGAACGATGGCGCCGCGAGACCGGGATTCTTCCGCGACGTGACATTCGGCATCAATGGTCAGCCGCAATTCCCCACGGATCCCTCCAACGACGACCGCTATCCCATCGCCCAGACCTCGTCGCAGTTCATCCTGCTCTTCGACTTCGACAATGACGGCGACCTCGACATCTACGAGGCCAACCAGTCCGAGCCGGACCGCCTTCTCATGAACGTCGACGTCGATGACCCGGCCAGGAACCCCGCCCCGGATGATGATCCCCTGGGGGATGGCTTCTTCGTCGACGTGTCGGAGTTCGCCCTTCCACGCATTCTCGAACTTCCCCGCACCGGACGTGTCCGTGCGGCCGACGTGAACGGCGACGGCGCGCTGGACCTGATCATTGCCCATCTTGACAGGAGGCCGGATGTGCTTGGGACCTCCGTCGCACTGGATTTCGGTCAGAAGGACTTCGAGCCACCCGAGGAGGCAGAAGGTGAGCCCGGGCAACTCGAAGGCTTTGTTGGCGGGTTTTTTCCCCTCAG
>CAYTRP010000106.1:6473-6793 GCA_964440195.1 uncultured Candidatus Sumerlaeota bacterium | reverse complement strand
GCGAACGCATTATCATCAACCGCCGCAATGACCTCCGCGTGGACGACGGGCTGGGGAATCTCATCCCCCTGCCTTACGGATTCCCCGATCCCTTCATGCACCTCATGGAATCCGATCCCACCCTCTATCAAGTCGTCTTCCCCCCAATCAACCCCGCGGACATCTACGGCGTCGAAAGCACCTGGTTCCGCGAGGAAACACTCGGCAAGGACCAGATATTCAACGGGGTGGTCGCCTACATGAACCCGGGCGGCGTCGTCGAGGAACTGATTCCCGTCGAGCAGCGCGATCGGCTCCCACCAACCATGATCGACCTGCTC
>CAYTRP010000106.1:3172-6463 GCA_964440195.1 uncultured Candidatus Sumerlaeota bacterium | reverse complement strand
CGCCGCTGAGGTGGACGTTGACCTCAGCGTGACCACCGAAGTGTCCGTGGGACGCATGATCGGCTTCAGCCCCGGGCCGGACATCTACGTGGGCAACGCCATCGGAAACGGAGCCCAAGTTCTAAGCGGGACCATCGACGGCTACAACCCTGTCTTGGCAAACCTCGACCTTGACGGAGATTGGATGCCCGACGGTTACTTTTTCAACCTGAACTTCGGCACCGATTTCCGCTTCGGCCCGACGATCACCGTCGTCATCGACGAGGAAGCAGGCCTCACGGAGGAAGTTCCCAGCATCATGTGGCCGTTCCTCATCGGGATTCCCGACGCCTCGGGCGCGGGAACGCCGCCCAAGAGCGACGAATCCACAGGCGAAGCGGATGATTGGCCCCTCTTCCGTGAGTTCACCACGGGTACCGTGGCCGTGGACATCTTCAACAGTGGCTACGCCGCGATGTTGGACTCGACGACCAACGGCGGCATTCAACTCTCCTCGACATACAATGCCATTCGCGGTGGGGACCAAGTGCCTGGCGTGGGTCTCCGGCGGTCTCTCGACGAAGGATTCTTCCCGACCTTCGGGGGCAATACCTCCGGCTTCGCCCTGAATGGCAATTTGGGAACCGGATTTGTGGGAGGAATACTAGGAGGCTACCCGATTTACGCAGGTTTCTTCATCCCCACCTTCACGCCGGTCACCAGCACTCCAAGTCATTGGGGCTTCGCGTTCACGGATACGGCGGGCTTGTTCGAGGACGACGACGTGTTTGACTCCCGCATGCGCGCCATCGCGTCCGCGGACTTCCGCCGGTCGGGCCTCAAGGATGTTGTCACTGTCGGTGATGCCCCACGATCGGTGATCAACGTCGCCGCCACCGAGGGCGGCCTGGTTGACATGTGGATCAACGTCGACGCGTCCGGCTTCTTCGATCAGTCCTGGCGCCGGGTCAGCACCGCTGCCATCCGGCCCAACGTCCAGATTGCCGGTTCGCACCTCGTGCCCTTTGACGCGGATGGCGACGGCGATTTCGACCTCATCGTCACTCTCGCCGTTGGGATCCAGCGCCTGTTCATCAGCAACCTGTTTCAGGCGTCTCCCAGCCTGACGAACACGACGGACAGGCCGCTCTTCATGGACAACACGCGCGACTTCATCGACGACGTCATGGGCGTGGGCGTGCAGGACATCTTTCTCGTCCCGGGCCCGTATAACAGCTTCACGTCGAGTGCCGCGGTGGCCGACGTGGATCGCAATGGCCTCCTCGACCTCGCCAATTTCGGCGGCGCGTACCTGACCTCCGAGGGCGATCGCAGCCAGGTCTTCCTTAACAAGGGGCGGCCGGAGGTTCCCGGCACCGCCACCTTCACACCCTCCAACACGGGCTATCCCGGCGGCCGTCGCGTGCTCCCCGGATTCCCCCTCGGCCTCGAGCCACGCCTGGGCAAGGCCGCGGCCGGGCGATTCATCGACATCAACAACGACGGTTCCTGGGACATGATTGTTGCCCACTACGGGGAGGAAAACCGTCTCTACATCAATCGCAACTCAAGCGCCCCCGATCTCTTCCTGGATTACTTCGAAAACCGGATCCTCGATCCGGCCGTGCTGGCCCTTATCGGCATGGATCCGCCGACGTTCTACAACTCGAACAGCCTCTACGAGCAGAACGATCCTCGCGATAACACCTTCCCCGCCGAATTGAAGGCGGCCGAGGGGCTTGGTTCCGGCGTCTTCGAGGACCAGTCGCTCTTCGAGGTGGAACCCGGCCTGCGCCGTCTTCCCTTCGTGGGCAGTGGCGACGATCCCCGCTCCTTCAGCAACGAGATCGCCATCGGCGACATCGACAACGATGGCTTCTCGGACCTGCTCTACGTGAATGGATTCCAGGGAGCCGGCACCCCCAACGTGCTCCTGCTGAACAAGACCATCGGTGCCGAGGGAACCGCCGAGTTCTATCGCGGCCGCTACTTCGAGGACGTCAGCCACCTTCTCGGACCGGAAAGCTCCGGACTCATCGCAGACTCCACCCACGCCGTCTTCTTCGATGCCAACGGCGACGGCTGGCTTGACCTCCTGGTTGCCAATCGCCGCATCGAGGGGACACTCCCCCCCGGTGTCGACGACCGCACCTGGCTGCTGATCAACCAGGGGGGCGTCGATGGCGGAACTCCGGGACAGTTCGTGCTCGACGCCTCCTTCCCGGAACTGCGCATCAATGCCACCAAGATCGGCGTTGCCGACTTCGCGCGCCGCGCCGACTTCGCCGAGGACATGAACGGCGATGGAGTCGTCTCCGACGTCGAAATCCAGATGTTCGAGGCGATGATCTGCTCGCTCGACCCGGCACGTTGCGACGGCGATCCCTCAACCCTTCCGCAGCTTGAAATCCGCGAAGTCGATCCCTCCATCGACGGCGAATTCCGCCACCTGGTGGTGGATACGCTCCTGACCGGCAACCCCATGGCGCCCCGCGTTGTCACGCGTCGCCCGCAACGCTACATCGACCTCAACGGCAATGGCCAGTTCGACCAGGTGTTGGACGTCGTCATCACGACGGAGCAGGGCCGCACGGTGTACCTGGCGAACAACGGTGTGGGCGGGTTCGCAAGCCTGACCTCGCCCTTCCCCGACGATGCCGTGGTCGCCGAGCGCTACTTCGACATCGCCGTTGGCGACGTCGATGCGGACGGCTGGCTGGACTTCGTCGTCGCCTTCGCGAACAACACCAACTCCGACAGGTTCCCCGCCGCGCGGCTCTACCACAACCGCAGCACCGTTGGCGCGCCCCTGTTTGCCCGCCTCGGCGAGGCGGAAATTCCCCACCCGAACTCCACGGATTTCGGCCCCAACTACAACGACCAGGGCGAGATCGTCGGTCGCTACCCCGGAACGGACGGCAATGGCCGCGCGGTCGTGCTGTTCGACGCCGACGGCGACGGCGACTTCGACCTCTTCGTCGGGGATCTTGGCCGCCTGGGAACGGACCTTCGCACCTACTCCGGTCTCAACGCCTTCTATGAGAACCGTCTCGACGGGCGCAGCTTCACGGCTCCTCGCACCGAGCAGTTCCGCCGTGAAGGTGTGGATGGTGCCGGCGGCGAAGTCCCCGTCGTTCCCTCGCTCAGCCTCGTCTCGGTGAACCCGAGCCTGGCCTATCGCGGCGAGTGGCGCGACATCCGCCTCCATGGATCCGCCTTCAAGCCCGGAGCCATCGTGACCTTCGGAGAGGGCGTCAGCGTCATCAATGCGCCCCAGGTCCTCGACCAGGGAACCATTGACGTGCGCGTTTA
>CAYTRP010000106.1:837-3162 GCA_964440195.1 uncultured Candidatus Sumerlaeota bacterium | reverse complement strand
GGGTTGCCGAGTCGGCCCCCGGACAATTCACGATCCTTGACGTTCCAGAGCCGGAGATCCCGTTGGTTGAGACGGACTGGATTTTCATGGACTGATCGCGGAGCCGCAACGTCCCCTCGCGGAAAACCCTCGCCATGTCACCCCCCGCCAAGGCAATTCGCGGGGGGTTTTTCAATTGTGGCAAGGTCAGGGCATTGATTCCGACACTTCACGACCCCGAGGATTACGGCCCGGGTGCCGCAACGCTCACCCGGGCGCAGGATGAATCGGGAATCACCTCTCCCATTCGCGGGTGGGGAAACCCCGCCCTGCTGTCGATGCCTTGCGCCGCCCTCGTTGGCAGTCGCCAGGCCGACGGATGGGGGCTGGCTTCCCTCGAAGCCGTGGCCACCGGTCTTGTTTCCCACCGGGTCTGCGTCGTCAGCGGGGGAGCGGTTGGGAGCGATTGCGTTTCGCATCGCGCGGCCCTCGCGGCCGGAGGGTGCACCATCGTTGTGCTGCCCTGCCCCATCGAGGAAATCAATCTCGCGACATGGCGGCGCGAATGGCGCGTTGGGTGGGAAGCCGACCGCGTCCTCTTCCTTTCCCCCTTCCGCCAGGGAATCCGAACGCGCAGAAGCCACCCCATCATCCGCAATCGGCTCGTTGCGGCACTTGGCCATGCCCTCGTCGCAGGTGTCACAAGCCTCTCCGGGGGGACGAACCACACGATCTCGGAAGCAAGGCGCCTGGGCCGCCCCCTGTTCGTTCTCAATACGCGCTCGGCCGACCTGCGTCTCAAGACCGCCTATCAGACTCTTGAGAGGCAGGGATGCCGCCTCTTCACTTCGGAGGACGCCCTCTCCCCCCGCTTTCATGCCGAGATTGCCCGTGCGGTGATCGCGGAAGGTCACGCGCTCGCTGCCGGCACCCCTACCCAACTTCGGTTCATGGAAGCAGCCGCGTCGTATAACCCGGCACCCAAGTCGCCATGATGGATTCTCAATCCCCACTGCTGGCCGACGTGGTTTTTGCCGTCCCGCTGGAGGAGGCCTTTACCTACCGGGTGCCGGTCGATCTGCTGGAAGTCACGGTGCCTGGAGCACTGGTGGAGTGTGAGTTTGGCCGGCAAACGGCCATTGGCTGCGTCATCGCCACCCGCCCGGATTCCGGAGAGCGCGAGAATCTCAAGCCCATCCTCGGTCGCGCGAGTGCCTCGTACCAAATTGCGCCCGAGATCCTCGAACTCTCGGCATTCCTGGCCGAGTACTACATGTGCTCGCGCGGCGAGGCGCTCGCTGCGATGTCCCTCGTTGGATTCAGCGACACCAAGGATCCATCGGCGGGGCTGTACCGGCTTCGCCCGGACTGGAAGCAGGTGGTTGCCGGGGCAATGACTCCCAGGCAGGTGGCCGCCTGCGTGGAATGGGAGCAGTTGGGGTATCCCGTCGGCACGCGCGCGGAACTGTCGCGCTTGGCGGGAATATCCGCCAGTTTGTCGGATCGCCTCGTCACCCTCGACGTGCTCAGGGCGGTCCACGAACTCGAAGCCCGCCTCGCCAGCGAGGAGAGGGACACGCCGCTGACCCTCACGGCCGAGCAGGAACAGGCGCACCAGGCGGTCAGTGCCGCCGCGTGCGAGCCGCGGTTCGAGGCATTTCTCCTCTTCGGCATCACGGGCAGCGGGAAGACGGAGATCTACCTGCGCGCGATGGCGGATGTGCTCGAGATGGGGAAGACCGCCCTGTGCCTTGTGCCCGAGATTGCCCTCACCCCACAGACCGTCGCTCGATTCGAGCGGCGGTTTGGCGGCAGCGTCGGTGTCTTCCACAGCCAGGTCACGCGCCGCGAAAAGCTCGCCTTGTGGAACCGGATCCAGTCCGGCCGCATCCGTGTTGTGATCGGCGCGCGATCGGCGGTTTTCGCGCCCTTGCCCGGTCTCGGTCTCATCGTCGTCGATGAGGAACACGAGGGAAGCTACAAGCAGGGAGAAACACCCCGCTATCACGCGCGTGACCTCGCCGTGGTGCGCGCCCAACGCCTCGGGATTCCCGTGGTGCTCGGCAGCGCCACCCCGTGCATGGAAAGTTTCCGCAACGCGGAACTTGGAAAGTACAAGCTTCTAGAGCTGCGCGATCGGCCGGGGGACCGCGTTCTGCCGCCGGTAACCGTCGTGGATCTTGGGGTGGAGGCCGAAGCCGGCGCATCCGCGTCTCTCAAGCTGTCCCGCCCCCTTCGTCAAGCCATGCAGGAGCGGCTGGACAAGGGAGAGCAATCGCTCCTGCTGCTCAACCGCCGGGGGTTTTCGAATTTCCTCTTTTGCCCATCCTGCAAGTGGGTGGCGAA
>CAYTRP010000106.1:0-827 GCA_964440195.1 uncultured Candidatus Sumerlaeota bacterium | reverse complement strand
GGGGGGCGCCCCGCAAGGATGGGCAGGCGGGCGAACTGGACCTGTTTGACCTGCCGGAATCCTCCAGCCGTGTGCGGCCCGACTTCGAGCTGCGCTGCCACTTCTGCGGCAGACGGGAACAACTCCCGTCGAAATGCCCGTCGTGCGGCGCGGAAGGGATGATCACCGTGGGCACGGGAACCCAGCGCGCCGAGGAGGAAATCGCGGCGGCGTTTCCAACCGCCCGGCTCCTGCGCTTCGATCTCGACACGATGGGGAGAAAGGGTGCCTTCGAGGAGGGATGGCGCTCTGTTGTCCAGGGGGACGCCGATATCATCCTCGGCACCCAGATGATCGCCAAGGGCCTCCATCTGGAGCGGGTGACGCTGGTGGGCGTCGTGCTCTGCGACCAGGGGCTCTTCCTGCCCGACTTTCGCGCGGAGGAGCGAACCTTCACCCTATTGACACAGGTTGCGGGCCGGTCGGGCCGCGAGGGCGACGGAGAGGTGATCTTCCAGACGTTTCTTCCCCGCCATTCGGCCATCCGCCATGCCACCACGCATGCCTATCGCGCCTTCTACGAGGAGGAACTCCGGCGCCGCAGGCAGATGGGATTTCCCCCATGGGTGCGATTGATTGCCGTAACGGTCAGCCACGAGGACCGCGACAAGTCCTATCAGGCCGCCCGCTTGTTGGGCAGCCTGCTGGCCCGCAAACGCCGCTCTCCGGGTTATAGTGGGGTCACGATTTCCGGACCTACGGTGGCCCCCCTCGCTCGCCTCGCCTCGCGCTATCGCTATCGCATCCTCCTCAGGAGCGACCTGGCCGCGTGCCCCCGCTCGCTCCTG
>CAYTRP010000105.1:6236-9153 GCA_964440195.1 uncultured Candidatus Sumerlaeota bacterium | reverse complement strand
CTTCTGGGCCTGGTCGATCAGGGCCTGCACGATCCGGGGATGGCAGTGTCCCTGGTTCACCGCCGAGTAGGCCGAGAGGCAATCCAGGTAGCGATTTCCCTCGACGTCCCAGACCCAGATCCCCTTTCCACGGCAGAGAACCACATCGAGGGGATGGTAATTTCGGGCGCCGAATTGATCTTCGAGAGCGATGAGGCCGGAGGAAGTCATCGGGGGATCTTGTAGCTGGGTCATGCTCCTTGTTCCTCCTGCCGGGAAAAAATGGATCCCGACGCTGGTTGGCGGGAGTGTCCGCTGTTGCGTCAGGCCCAATCAAGGATGAAAGATTGCCCCCAAGGGAGAGTTTGGAGGATCCAAGCCCCGCTTGGGGCAACTTTCCGGGGTTTGAGAATTGTAGATGGCGGATTGATGTCATTCCGGCTCACAAGCTGGAACGCTTGAATTCATCACCAAATGTCCAGAGGAGTCGGATTGCCATGAGGCTCGTTGTGACCGGAGGGGCAGGCTATATCGGGAGTGCCACCGTCGAGGCTCTTCGCGCCCGAGGGGACGAAGTGACGGTGATCGACAACCTTTCGACGGGGCATCGCCCGGCCTTGTTCGATGACGTGCGGTTTTGCCATCTGGACCTGCTTGAAACGGCGTCGCTGATCGACGTGTTGAGGGATGCCCGCCCGCAAGCGGTCATCCACTTTGCCGCCTTCAGCCTCGTGGGAGAGTCTGTCCTCAACCCCGAAAAATACATGTGGAACAACGTATCCGGGACGATTTCATTGCTTGCGGCCATGCGCGCGGCGGAGGTCCCCGGCATCGTCTTTTCCTCCACGGCCGCGACCTACGGCGAGCCGCGGGAGTCGCCCATTCCCGAGTCCCATCCAACCAATCCCATCAACCCGTACGGATTGACCAAGCGTTTCATGGAGCAGGTCATGGAGTCCTACGAGCCGGCTTACGGGATTCGCTCCGTGCGCCTGCGTTACTTCAACGCCTGCGGCGCCACGGCCAATCGGGGAGAGGATCATCGCCCGGAATCCCACTTGATACCACTCGTGCTGCAAGTGGCGCTGGGCCAGCGCAAGTCCGTCGGCATCTATGGGACGGATTACGACACGCCCGACGGCACCTGTGTGCGCGATTACATTCATATCCAGGATCTGGCTTCGGCTCACTTGGCCGCCGTCGATCATCTGGCCCGGGGGGGTGCATCCACTACATGCAACCTGGGCAATGGCGATGGGTACAGCGTTCGGCAGGTCATTGAAGTGTGCCGCGAAGTGACGGGACACGATATCCCCGCCGTCGAGACGCCACGACGTCCCGGAGACCCGGGGCATCTCGTCGCGTCCTCGGACCGGGCGCGCCAGCTTCTGGGCTGGACACCATCGAAGCCCGCCCTCAAAGATATCGTTTCCGACGCGTGGCGGTGGCACCAGAGTCACCCGCAAGGATACCCCGATTGAACGATCCCCACCTTGACGATCTGCTACGGCGGCACCCCCTGTTGATTGTGTGTGCCGAGGACATCCTGCATGCGCGGGATGTCCTGATCGAATCCGTCGGCGAGGGTGGAAAACTGCTGATCTGCGGCAATGGCGGCAGCGCCGCCGACGCCGATCATTGGTCGGGCGAGTTGCTGAAGAGCTTTCGCGAACCCCGCCCCCTGGTCCCCCACTGGCGCGAACGCCTGGGGGCACCGCTGGGCGACAAACTCCAGCAGGGGATTCCAGCGCTTCCGCTTCCCGCCTTTACGGCACACAATACGGCATTTGCCAACGACGAGTCGGCGGCGTTCGTCTTTGCGCAGTTGGTATGGTCGCTCGGACGCGAGGGGGACGTGCTTGCCGCGATCTCGACCTCGGGGTTGTCGCCGAACGTGGTGCACGCGGCAAAGGTGGCGCGAGAACGCGAACTGCGCGTTCTCGCCCTCACGGGCAGGTCCGGCGGGGACCTGGCACCGCTGGCCGATGTGGCGATCCGCGTGCCGGCGGACGCGACCCATGAGATTCAGGAGCTTCACCTGCCTGTCTATCACACGCTTTCGCTGATGATGCAGGATGCCCTTTGTCCGGCGCACATCGAGACAACCGAAGAGCCTTGAGAAGGCGCGGGATTACCAGGGCAGTTCGACCCGCCCGCCCGCGAGTTGCACGTCGATCAACCGTGGCTCGGGTGCGCCCAGTCGACGGCTCAATTCGTCGGGTTGGCTTCCTCCAATGGCGAAGCGCACCCATCCCGCCTCGATGAAACTTCTGCCGTCTTCCGCCACGAGGGCGAGTTCCCTCGGGCGGATGACGAATTCAACTCGCCGGCTTTCGCCGGGTTCGAGATTGAGGCGAGTGAAACCAACCAGTTGGCGAATGGGGACCCGAACGGATGTCTCGTCCCTCCAGGCGTACACCTGCACGACTTCGTCACCCGCCACGGGACCGCAGTTGGTAACGACGAGGGAGAGTTCGACCGGATCGCCAATCGTGACTGGATTGCGGCTCGCCGTGATTTCCGAGTAGATGTACTCCGCATAGGAGAGGCCAAAACCAAAGGGGTAGAGGGGCTCGGACCCGAGAAACCGGTAGGTGCGTCCCTCCATTGCATAGTCTTCAAACGGAGGAAGCTGGTCATTCCCCGTGTAGATCGTGACGGGAAGCTTGCCGCCGGGAGAGATGTCGCCAAAGAGCACCTGGGCGAGGGCCGTGCCGCCTTCCTGTCCGGGATAGAACTGCTGGAGGATCGCGGGCACATGGTCCCGTTCCCACCCGATGGAAACGGCGCTTCCACTCATCACGACGAGCACGACGGGAGTTCCGGTCGCGACCAGGCGCTTCAGGAGTTCGCGTTGCACGGCGGGCAATTGGATGTCGGACCGGTCGCAGCCCGCGGCGCTGTTGATCATCGCCGCGCTGGTCGGGCTGGGGACGCT
>CAYTRP010000105.1:0-6226 GCA_964440195.1 uncultured Candidatus Sumerlaeota bacterium | reverse complement strand
CTGTTGCCGGCGTCGCCCTGCTCGCCCTCGATGGCGGGATTCAAGCCGCCGACAAAGACGGCCACGTCGGCCCGTTCGGCGGCGATCACGGCCTCGGCGTAGAAAGAGGCGGGCTCTTCGATCGCGAGATTGAAGTCGCGGGCCTGATGCCAGCACCCCACGCGGTAGAGGACACTGGTCCCTTCCGGCGCGCGTTGGCGGATGCCCTCCAGGGGGGTGACGCTCTTTGAAGGAACGCCGTTATAGTTTCCAAGCAGCGACGCCGGATGGTGCGCGTTGGGGCCAATGACGGCGATCGTCCTTACTTCCGGCGACAGCGGCAGCACGGCCCTTTCATTCTTCAGCATCACGATGGATCGCGCGGCCGCCTCGAGGGATAGCCCCCGGTGCGCCTCGCAATCCACGATGTCATAGGGGATTTGCGTCCACGCCACCTGGGTCGGGGGATCGAACATCCCCAGCGCGAGGCGTGCTTCCATGCAGCGCGTCGCGGCGAGATCGATCTGTTCCGTCGTGACGAGTCCCTGTTCGAGCGCCTTGAGCAAGTACGCATAGGAGCATCCGCAGTTCAGGTCGCATCCGTTCTTCAATGCCAGCGCGGCGGATTCCTCGAAGGAGCCCGTCACCTTGTGATGCAGATGGAAATCCTGCACTGCCCAGCAGTCCGAAACCACGTAGCCATCGAATCCCCATCGTTCGCGCAGGATGTCGGCAAGGAGCGCCCGGCTTCCGCAGCACGGCTCGCCATTGGTCCGGTTATAGGCGCCCATGACGGACCATGCCCCGGCCTCGATGACCGCCTCGCGAAAGTGGGGGAGATAGCTCTCCCATAAATCCTTCTCCGAGACGCGTGCATCAAACTCGTGACGAAGTCCCTCGGGGCCGCTGTGCGCGGCGAAGTGCTTCGGCGTCGCCACCAGTTTCAGGTATTCGGGATCGTCCCCCTGAATGGCGCGCACGAATGTCGCGCCCATCTGGCCCGTCAGGTAGGGGCACTCCCCGTAGGTCTCGTGGCCCCGCCCCCAGCGTGGATCCCGGAAGAGATTGATGTTCGGTGTCCAGTAGGTCAGGCCAAAGTACGCGGCGCTGTTGCCCCGCGCGGCGTTTGCGTGATGCTTTGCGCGGGCTTCGTCCGAGATCGCGGTGGCGACGGCAAAGAGGAGTTCGGTGTCGAAGGCTGCCGCCATGGCGATGGCGGTCGGAAAGACGCTCGCCACTCCCGCGCGCCCCACGCCGTGCAGGCACTCGTTCCACCAATTGTAGGCGGGAACACCCAGCCGTTCGATGGCGGATGCGTTGTGGAGAAGCTGCGAGACCTTTTCCTCGAGCGTCATGCGCGAGACCAATTCTCGTGCACGCTCCTCAAATCGACGGCCGAATCGCTTCATGAAGACGCCTTCCCGTGCGTGAGAGACGGCCCCATGAAACGGAGCCTCATGGTGGGCCGTACATGGGCCAAGTCTCCACACGCGAGGGGGCGGCGTCAAAGGGTCCCACGGTCGCCGGCCCATGATGGGTCGTCACGCCGGAAAGCTCCACATCTTCGAGGAGGTAGGCACGCGATTCCCCCGAGGCGAGGGGTTCGGGGTCCACGTAAGTGTATTGACCGCCGATTGAATCGCCTCCTTTGGCCGGAATGGGGAAGGAGTTGAGCCTTTGAAGCGCGGCGTTGGCGTCGATCCGATAGACATTGAACCCGGCGTTCATGACCTCGGCCGCCGTCTCCCATTCCAATGTCACCGCGGATCCCACTCCGTCGGCCCGCGCCGCGAAGGAAAGGAGGTCCACGGCGAGCACGGCGTCCTGCGCGGTCGAGAGAATCCATGTCCCCGCGAGGGAGCGCGGGGTCGTGGTGCTGCTGACGGGAAAGTCATTTGTCGTGACGACCCGCGTTGGATCAAGCCAGGTGCTGCTGTGGGGAAAGTAAGAGCCTGGCTGGAAGAGCTTCGCGGCGCGCAGCAGATTCTGGTTCATGCTGATGGGCAGGTCGCTGGAGAGGTATTGGAGGGAGACGTTGGCATTGTACGTCCCCAGTGAACCCTCGATGGCGACGTGCCACTGCCTCGCCACCATGTTGGAGGTTGTGAGAGGTGGAAGAACGCCCTCGGAGGTCGAGACGATCATGGTGCCCTGGGTGGTGGGACTGCCGAAGTCAAAGTTCACGACGAGGGGTGTCACGGCTGATGTCCCGACGGGAAACTGACGCGCGCCATTCACGGTTCCGATCCGGCGCCTCAATTCGCCACGGATGAATCCCGATTCGGCGACGCCGCGCCAAACGCCGGAATTGGCGCTATCGGCGCCATTGGCAAGGACATTCAACGGGTTGCCGTTGGTCTCGAGGATGCCGGCGGTCAACCATAGCCGGGAAAAAACATCCACGGCACCCGTCATGGTGATTGTTGGATTTCCCGGCTTGTCGAGGCGAAGAAAATCGATCCGGTTATCTCCCGTAAAGGTACCATCGAGTTCGGCGGGAAGGTTGCCATTCAATTCAACCTGCCGGGCGTTGCAGCGGAACTCGGCACCGGGCGACAACCGAACATGGCGCGCCACGCGAAGATCGCCGCCAATGGCCGTTCCCAATGTCAATCGCCCCCCGATGAGGCGAAGGTCGCGGGTCAGAATCGTCGGTTGGTTCCAACCACCGTGGCGAAACTCGCCAGCCCCGATGATGAGGTCTCTGAACGCCGGGATAGAGCCGTCCGCGGACCACTGGAAGTATCTTCCGCCAACATTCATGGTGAAATCGGCGAATGCTCCGTAGTTTGGGGCAAACAGCAAGGCCTCAATGTCGCCGTTGTTCACAAATGTGTAGCTCGCCAAGGAAAATGGCCGAGTGCTGGAACCGTCCGCGGTTGAGTCCACTGTGAAGTACCATGGCTCCCGATGCGACGTACCCACGAAACCGGTGAAGCGCATGGGAGGCACCGGGCCGTAGAGGAAGCCTCCCGCGCTCGTGAGATAGCCATACCAGTTGAAGGAGGCCGGCCTGGTTCCCCCGCCCGTGATATCGCTCCATGGGATGCGAATCTCCCGCGTGTCGCCGGAACTGGCGTAGGCCCCAAATCCCGTCGTGTTGCCCCCCCAACCGCCCAACCCGTCGCGACGCCTGAATTCCCGGTAACCGTCCTTGAAGTAGGTCACGAAGTCCGCGCGGAAGGGGAGGCGCGCGAAGCTTGTATTGTCGTAGTTGAATCCGGCCAGCGAACCCGTGGCGTTGGATCCGCCATCCACGGGGACACTGGGATCGTGATCGATGTAGACGATGGCCCCGTCCCCGTTATTGGTCCCCGTGATGGCGATGTGCAAATCGGTCTCGTCCCATGTCATATACCACTGGGACCCGTCGCCGGATCCTGAGTTCGTGCCCATCGAATGGTCTCCATATTCGGAGACGAATGGGCTGATGGTTCCGCTAAGGGTCGGTGTCTTGAACTGGGCTCGCAGGGTTGCGGGGAGGAGGCTCAACAGGACTGTTGGAATCAGGAGGGTTTGAAGCGATCGGAGGCGCATGCAAATACCCCGTTACGGTATCCTGACCGGCACACCCGCTTGCTCTCAGATCGAGCACCCCCCGCTCGCATTCCAAACTGGCCAGATTGAGCCCTACCTTTTCCCGAATGGGTTTGGAACGGCAAACAAAATCCCGCTCGCGGACGCCGGAAATCGACGATCCGGGGTGTGCTCGCTTCTCCTTGCGGGCACCCTGCCATGCGGTCTAAACGACTCGCCCGAAGGTCGTGCTCGCCATCTTTCACTTCAGGAGCTTCCATCCACCCCATGTCCCAGGACACATTCTCGACACGGGCCGATCTGGCCGCCGATGGCCAGATGGCGACCTATTTCTCGCTCAAGAAGCTTGAAGATGCTGGGGTTGGGCCCGTTGGATCGCTTCCCTTTTCCCTGAAGGTCCTGCTCGAAAACCTCCTGCGATACGAGGACGGCATCAAGGTTACCCCCGACGATGTCCGCGCCCTCGCCAATTGGGACCCCAAGGCCAAGCCCGATCGCGAAATCGCCTTCACGGTCGCCCGTGTGTTGCTTCAGGATTTCACCGGCGTCCCGGCCGTCGTCGATCTTGCCGCCATGCGCGACGCGCTGCGGGAGATGGGGGGAGACCCGGAGAAGATCAACCCCATCGAACCCGTCGATCTCGTCATCGACCACTCCGTGCAGGTGGACGAGTACGGAAGCGCCGCCTCGTTCCTTCTGAACGTGGAAAAGGAATTCGAGCGCAACGTCGAGAGGTACGAATTCCTCCGTTGGGGGCAGAAGGCCTTCCGCAATTTCAGTGTTGTTCCTCCGGGAACGGGCATCTGCCATCAGGTCAATCTGGAATATCTTGCCCAATCGATCCAGGTGCGGGAAAAGAACGGCCAGCGGGTGGCCTTCCCGGACACCTTGGTGGGGACGGACTCGCACACGCCGATGGTGAACGCGCTCGGCGTGGTCGGCTGGGGCGTGGGCGGGATCGAAGCAGAGGCTTCGATGCTTGGCCAGCCCATCTCCATGCTGATCCCGGAAGTGGTGGGATTCGAGATCGCGGGGAAGATGCCGGTTGGCACCACGGCGACCGACCTGGTGCTCACGATCACGAACATTCTCCGGTCGAAGGGTGTCGTCGGCAAGTTCGTCGAGTACTTTGGCGATGGACTCGAGAATCTTTCCGTGGCGGACCGCGCCACCATTTCCAACATGTCGCCCGAGTATGGCGCCACGATCGGTTTCTTCCCCGTGGACGACCAGACGCTTCAGTACCTGCGCTTCACGGGTCGAAGCGAGGAGCATGTCCGAATCGTGGAGGCGTATTGCAAGGCGCAGGGGCTCTACCGCACCAAGGGCATGGCCGCCCCTCGTTTTTCGGACGTGGTGAAGCTGGACCTCGGAACCGTTGTGCCAAGCCTGGCCGGCCCCAAGCGCCCGCAGGACAAGATCGCCCTTTCCCAGGCGCGCTCGTCCTGGCGCAAGCACCTGGAGGCCGTGGTCGTCGATGAAGCGGCCCGTAAGGCGCGGGTTCCCGTTGGGAAGAACGGGTCGAAGTTCGACCTGGGCCATGGTGACGTGGTGATCGCCGCCATCACGAGTTGCACAAACACCTCCAATCCGTCCGTCATGGTGGCGGCCGGATTGCTCGCGCGCAAGGCGGTTGCCCGGGGCCTTCAGCGCAAGCCTTGGGTGAAGAGCAGTCTCGCTCCCGGGTCGAAGGTGGTCACCCGCTACCTCGCGGAAGCCGGTCTCGACAAGGATCTCGACGCCCTGGGCTTCAACCTGGTGGGCTATGGATGCACCACCTGCATTGGCAACAGCGGCCCACTTCCCCAGCCGATCTCCGATGCGATCAACCAGAACAACCTCGTGGCCGCGGCCGTGCTCTCGGGGAACCGGAATTTCGAGGGGCGCATCAACCCCGACGTGAAAGCGAACTACCTGGCCTCGCCCCCGCTGGTGGTGGCTTATGCGCTGGCCGGTTCGGTCGACGTTGATCTCGTCACCGAGCCGGTCGGACACGACAAGGCGGGGCAGCCGGTCTTCCTCAAGGACATCTGGCCGTCCGAGCAGGAAGTCGCGGAGACCGTCATGCGCTGCGTGCGCTCGGAAATGTTTCGCAGCGAATACAGCAACGTCTTCGAGGGCGACGACCAGTGGAAGAAGCTCCCGACGCCCACGGGGAAGATTTACCAGTGGGCTCCCGCCTCCACGTATGTGCGCCGTCCGCCCTTCTTCGAGAACATGAAGCTGACTCCCGCGCCGGTGGCCGACGTGCTGGGCGCGCGCTGCGTGGCGGTTCTTGGCGATTCCGTCACCACGGATCACATCTCCCCGGCGGGTAGCATTTCCGCCAAGGGCCCGGCCGCGAAGTACCTCATGGAGCATGGGGTCGAGAAGGCCGACTTCAACAGCTATGGTTCCCGCCGGGGAAATCACGAAGTCATGATGCGGGGGACTTTCGCCAACATCCGGCTTCGGAATCTGCTGATCCCCGGGTCCGAGGGGGGCGTGACCGTCCATTTTCCGACGGGGGATACCCTGAGCATTTACGACGCGGCCATGCGCTACCAGGCGGAGAATACCCCGCTGGTGGTTCTCGCCGGCAAGGAATACGGTTCCGGTTCGTCGCGAGACTGGGCGGCAAAGGGGACCCGCCTGTTGGGTATCCGGGCGGTGATTGCCGAGAGCTTCGAGCGCATCCACCGCAGCAACCTGGTTGGCATGGGTGTCCTCC
>CAYTRP010000104.1:0-9228 GCA_964440195.1 uncultured Candidatus Sumerlaeota bacterium | reverse complement strand
GGATGCGCGAGCGCCATCCCCCGGGCAGCGGCTCGCGCATCCTGCTGGGGGTGACGCGCGGCGAGAGCCAGCACGATGTGGTACTGACGGAGGGCCAGGCGTGGCGCCATGGCAACGTGGCGTGGCGTTTTGACGGCATGTCGGGGAGCGCGGCGAAGTTGACGAGCTTCGAGTTGGACCGGTCGCTCTTTCCGGCGGATGTCCGCGACATTGCGGCGGCGGGGCTTGGCAAGGCGCAGAATCCGCGCGCGCCGACGGAAATCGAGCGCAAGCTGGTGCAGGACCAGTCGGTGGAGTTCTGGGGCGCACGCATTCGTTTGGCGCGCGTGCTGGAGATGAGCCCGACGGACTTGTTCGATGACGTGGCGGAGTTGGTCTTCGACCGCGATGGGCAACTGGAGGTCGTGCGCGTGCGCGAGGGGGACCGGGCGACGGTTCGGGGATCGAATCGATGGTGGGTGGTGGAGGTGAAGGCGGCGACGCCCGGCGGGCGAAACAGCAGCGGGAGCGCGGAAGTGATCCTTTCGACGGGGACGTTCTTCAACCCGTGAGGATCGTCCTGCAGCGCGTGCGCGAAGCGCGGGTGGAGGTGGGTGGCCGGGTGACCGGGCGGATCGGGGAGGGGCTGCTGGCATTGGTCGGATTGGCGGAGGGCGACACGGTGGCGCTGTTTCCGAAGATGCTGGAGAAGGTGGTGGCGTTGCGGATCTTTCCCGGCGAGGCCGGAAACATGAACCGCTCGCTGGAGGAGACGGGAGGCGGGCTGTTGCTGGTGTCGCAGTTCACGCTATACGCGGACTGCCGCAAGGGTCGCCGGCCGGGGTTCTCGGCGGCGATGGCGCCCGAGCGGGCGCGCGGGCTTTTTGCGGCCTTCGTCGAGGCCGCGCGCGTGCGGTATCCGGCGGGAAGCGTGGAAACGGGCGAGTTTGGCGCGATGATGGACGTGCACCTGGTGAACGACGGTCCGGTCACGATTGTGTTGGACAGCGGGGAGATAGCCGGCAAGGATAGGGGATAGGGCGGTTCCGAGTTCCACGTTCTTCGTTCCACGTTTTTCGCGAGGTGGCGGCGGGGGTGGGATTGATCGAACTTAATCCTTTATACTTTAGTCTTAAAATTAATAAATCATTTACACAATTTCATATTCAGGAGTCTCGTCATGAAAAAAAAGGTGCTTCGGGTCGCGGTGCTGGCCGAGAACATCTATGAGGACCAGGAGGCTTGGTACCCGATCCTGCGTCTGCGCGAGGCGGGGGTGGAGGTTGTGGTTGTCGGGCCGGAGGCGGGGGTGACGTACACAAGCAAGCATGGCTATCCGTTGAAGTCGGACATGGCCTCCCGGGATGCAAAGCCTGCAAAGTTCGACGGCGTGATCATTCCCGGCGGGTACGCGCCGGACAAGATGCGCCGCGACAAGGCGATGGTGAAGTTCGTGGCGGACATCAACAAGGCGGGGAAGCTGGTGGCGTCGATCTGCCATGGGCCGTGGTTGATGTGCGAGGCGGACGTGCTGCGCGGCAGGCGATTCACATGCGTCGGCGCGATCAGGACGGACTGCGTTAACGCGGGCGGGAAGTTCGAGGATGCCGAGGTGGTGGTGGACGGCAATCTGGTCACGTCCCGCACGCCGCCGGACCTGCCGGCGATGATGCGCGCGGTGTTGCGGTTTTTGGGCGCCTAGATCAATTTTTCAAATAGTGTATCCACCCTGGGAGCGCCAGGCTCCTGCCTGGCAGCCCGGCGACTGCCTTCGGATTTTGGAACGGCGCGTCATGGCCAACGCGAAAGGTCATCGGCCCAACGGCCAGGCGGGAGCCTGGCGCTCCCGGAAAAAGATATACAAAATTGAAAAATGCCATAGGGCGTAATGCGGCATCACGCATCCGGCGCGATGGAGATCATCTTGCGAATGTCGTCGGCAATGAAGCCGATGGCCATGGGGCGCCGAACCCCGGGAAGGATGGCGACGTCGAACAGCTCGCGCACGACGCCCTCGATGCGCACCGAATGCGGCGCGTCCCCTGTCTCGATGTCCACGGCCATGAGGCCGCAACGCGCGGGGGCATCGTGGCGCGCGAGGTTGGCCTCGAGTTCGAGCCCCTGGAACGTGCGATTCTCGCGGCGGTCGGAGAGGCCGATGAGTGCCCACTTGCCATGAAATGCAAGGCCGCGCGCATAGCCGGGACAGAAGCAAACGGGTTCGAAGCGGCCGCTCTGGCCGTCGATGTACCCGAAGTACCCCGTGCCGGAATTGAGCAGCCACAACCGGTCGCGATACCAGCGCGGCGAGTGCGGCATCGAGAGTCCCTCGGCGACGATCTCGCCGCTGGCGATGTTCACGACGACGCCCCCATCATGGCGGCGGTCGCGCCATCCATCGACGACGTCGCTGCGGCTGACCGCGGTGGCATAGGCGGGTCGTCCGTCGCGCATGGCGAGGCCGTTGAGGTGGCAACGATCCTCGGGCGCAAGGCGCGTGATCCACGGCGGACGCCACAGCGGGCGGAAGCTGTGGTGGTCGTCGTAAGTCGCGAGGCAGTTGAACATCGTGTTGACGAAGACGAGCCGGCCGTCCGCATCGACGGCCATGTCGTGGATGTCGATGTCGCCGGTGACGCGGGACTCGCGCGGGGCGAAGAGGCGGTCGTAGCCTTGGTAGGATTGGCCCGGCAGGAGGAGGTTGTCGAAACGCCAGAGTTGGTGGATCGTGCTGACCCACAGGCGCTCGGGCGTGGCGTGCATGCCCATCACGCGCTCGATCGTGCGCTCGAAGATGGAGAGGCGGCCGTTGTCCTGCATGCCGATGAAGAACAGCTTGCCAGTCTGGTACGTGGTGAAGACCAGGCTGGCGTTGATCTCGGCCATCCAGGAATCAAAATGGCGCGAGCCGGTGACTTCGAGCCTGGGCTGGGCGGTGGGCGCCGTTTCCGCCATGGGGGGCGACTCCTTGCGAGGGTGGGGGGACGATTCGGCCATTGGGGTGCCCGAGGCAAGAAGGGAGACGGTCACGGGCGAAATACGCTCGCCCCGGCGGGCGGAGCGGCGGTTGCTTGATGCCAACCCCGCGCAGGACACGAGACCATGACCCACGCTTCGCACGCATCCGAACGACCCTTTCCAATTCTTCCCGGCGAGTACTATCTCGGGCGCGAGCCGCGCGTGCGCATCGGGGTGGTGCTGGCCGAGGACGCGCTCGGGCACATCGACCTGGAACTGCCCGGGGTCGGCGCGTATGAGTTTCATTCGGGTTGGCTGAAGGGCGTCGTGGCGAAGCCGGCGCGGCCGATGCCGGTGCGCATCGGCGCGAAGGACGGCCGGTTGACGATCGTCTCGTCGGAGAACCAGGCGGAGTTGGGCCAGACGCCCGAGGTGCGCGTCGTGCGCAAGGGTGGTCCGTCGGTCCCCGGCCCGGGCGACGGAATCCTCGTGCGCGGCGTCGTGGCGGGGCGTGGCTTCCATTGGGCCAAGCGCATCGACCAGACCCTGACCGGCGTGCTGGAGTTCCGCGCCGACGGCGACCGCGTCATCCTGATCAACGAGTTGCCCATCGAGGAGTACCTGACGGGTGTCATCACGGGGGAGATGAGCGGCGATTGCCCGGTGGAGTTCATGAAGGCCCAGGCCATCGCGGCGCGCAGTTGGCTGCTGGGCCAACCACGCCCGCCGCACCCGGGCCAGCCGTTCATCTGGTGCAACGACGATTGCTGTCAGCGCTACCAGGGCACCGGCGGATGGTCGCAGGCGGCGCGCGACGCGATCCAGGCGTGCCGGGGCGAGGTGCTCATCACGCCCACCGGCCAGTTTTGCGACGCGCGATACAGCAAGAACACCGGCGGCATCAGCGAGGACGCGCTCTCCGTGTGGCAAGAGCCGATCGAATGTCTGGACTCGATGATCGACGCCCCCAAGGGCTCGGCGATCGAGCGGTTCTTTCCCGTGACGGAGGCGAACATCGACGAATACCTCGAGGGCGAGTGGCTCTCGCGGTGCGACGCCTTCGCGAGCCCGGGCGTCATCCCGGAAGACACGCTGACGCGCTACCTGGGCCGCGTGGACGAGCAGGGCGAGTACTTCCGCTGGCGCGTAGGGCGCACGCACGAGGCGTTGTGCGAGTCGCTCTCGCGGCGCGGCGGCATTGGCGACCTCGACGCGGTGATGGACCTGGTGCCGCGCAAGCGCGGGCGCAGCGGGCGCATCGAGGTGCTGGAGGTGCAATACCTCGACAAGGCGGGCAAGGCGCGCACGCACACGTATCGCAAGGAGTACGACATCCGGGCCGCGCTCTCGACCAAGTTCCTGTTCAGCAGCGCGTTCGTGCTGCGCGATGTCGTGCGCGGGTCGCGGGGCGAACTGAAGTCGCTGACGCTGCTGGGTGGCGGATGGGGGCACGGCGCCGGGCTCTGCCAGATCGGCGCGCTCGGCCGGGCGCTGAAGGGACAGGATTACCGCACGATCCTGTTGGCGTACTTCACCGGGGCGAGGCTGGAGAGAGCGTACGATTGAACGCCGGACAAACACGGACCGTCACACTGGGCGGAGGATCATCGGCCGGGCCCGTTGAAATAATCCAGGATTCACCATTTCGAAAAGATCCATCAGACTTCATTTATGCTTTTCGCCTTCTTTCTCATCTTCGCGGTGGTCCTCATGATGATCCTGTTCCTCGGGACGATGTTCTCGCTGAGCGAGGAGACCGACGAGGAGGAGCGGCGCTTTGGTCTCACCCGCAACCAACTCCGCCTCGCCGCGTGGGCGACGGCGATCCTGATCTGCCTCGTGGGCGCGATCATCGAGTTTGTGATCATGCGCTGACCCGCCGCCTCGCCGCTATTCGCTGGGTTCCCGAATATCCACCGGCCCAACGCGCAGCGATTCCCAGAGGGGTTCGGGCCTCGGGAGCAGCGGCGCGAGCTTGCGCAGCGGGCCGTCGAAGAGCCTGCCGCCGAGTTGGCGCGCGCGCTTGCGCAGGCGCCGGCTGCGGCGCGCGATCTCGGAGCGGATGAGGGCGATGTCCGCGCTGCGGGCCTTCTCGCCGAAGGCGGATGCAAGGAACAGGTCCAGCACGTGAAGGTCATGCTCGCGGCCGACGATCTCGGTCACCTCGAAGAGGCGCGCGCGCAGGCGGTCAAGCCGCGCGGGATCGCGCGCGACGACGAGCGGGAGTTGTGTCCAGAGGTTCTTCATGTGCTTGCGCCACTCGTGATAGACGACCGAGTCCGCGCCTCGCGGGGGCACGGCGCGGCGGCAGCGGCGAAGCTGGCGCCGCAGAAGCCGGTTCAGCATCGGCTCGTCCATCGGCTCGCTGGGCCAGGTCGCGAGGCGCGCGGGGAAAGACGCGAGGTCCTGCGCGACGCGGCGATGTTCCTCGTGCTCGTGGACGACGACCTGCTTGAGGGCGGCGGCGCGCTCGGAGAGCCAGTGGTGAAGCAGCGGGACAAGATCGTTGTCCCCGAGCGTGCCGCCCTCCTGAAGCTCAAGGGTCGCGCGGTCGAAGGTCCGCATCATGACAAAGGCGTCGCGCGGCGCGGCGAGGCGCTGTCCGAGATCGCGGAAGAAGGCGTTCTCCGCTTGGGCGACCTCGATGCCGATGGAGGGACGAAGCAGGCGCAGGAGCGCGCGCACGCGCTTGAATCCCTTGCGCGCCCCGTGGATCAGCTCATCGGCGTTGAGTTCGGTCGCCGTGGAGAGGGACGTGGCAATGCCCGTGCAATCCGCCGCGATCATGTCCCGCAGGACTTGCGCGATGTCGCGTTTGTCTTCCAGGCCGGCACTCATCGGTCGCCCCCATTGACAAGCTCCCGGAGCCTTGAACACGCCGGATCGTGGGTCTCTCGAAATCGAACTCATGTCTCGCGAAGGGATGCGCCTATCCGGCCACCTGCGCGGTGGTTTCCTTGCGCGGGACGTCCTTGTCGGGGGGCTTCTCCGCCGGTTCCGGCTCGGCCTGCTTGCGCGGTGGCTCGCGGCGCATCGAGGGATAGTCGATGCGCGAGTGGAAGCGGTTCTTCAGCGTGCGCTCAAAGGACTCGCGGATCCTGTTGAGGTCGCGCATGGTCAGGTTGCACTCGTCGAATTGGCCATCGTTGAACTTCTCGTGGACGGCATTGCGCACGAGGAGCTTGATCTCCTCCTCGCGAATGGCCCGCCCGCTCAACTTGGCGGTGGCGGTCGCCTCGACGGTGTCGGCAAGCATCACGAGGGCCGACGCAATGGACTGCGGCTTGGGACCGGGATAGCGATAGTCCTCCTCCCGCACGGGTTCCTTCGACTCGCCCCGCTCGTAGGCCGTGAGCGCCTTGTGGTAGAAGTAGACGATGAGGCTGGTGCCGTGGTGCTCGGGGATGAAGGCCTTCACCTCGGGGGGGAGGCCATGCTTCTCGGCCAGCTCGATGCCGCGCTTCACATGGTCCCTGATGATGAGCGTGGACATCTGCGGCTTCTTCCCCTCGTGGCGCTTCTTGTCCTCGGGCGTCACCTGGTTCTCGGTGAAGTATTCCGGGCGCCCCATCTTGCCGACGTCGTGGAAATAGCACGCCGTGCGCACGAGGAGCACGTTGACGCCGATGTCCTCGGCGGCCTCCTCGGCGAGCTTGGTCACGTTGAGCGTGTGCTGCCAGGTGCCGGGCGCGCGCTCCTCGAGTTGCCGCAACAGGGGATGCTTGAGCCCCGACAGTTCAAGCAGCCGCATGTCCGTCGTGATCTTGAACGTGAACTCGAAGACGGGGAGCACCGCGAAGGAGATGAGCGAGCACATGACGCCGGAGACGGTGCCGATGCTGGCGGCCATCCACGCGTCGGAACTCCAGTCGCCGACGAAGTGGATGATGAGGATCGTAGCGCCGTTGACGAGGCCGATGAGCAGACCGGCATAGAGGACCTCGCGCCGCTCGCGGAAGGTGTACAGCGCGGCGACGGCGGTGTAGCCGCCGAAGAGGCCGACGATGACGAACTCGTAGCGCAGGTCCGCCTCGAGGCCGAAGAGCAGGCACCCCCACGTGACCATGAGGATCGCGAGGCGCACGTCGAGCAGCAGCACGCCGAGGATGCCGATCACGCCGGCGGGAAAGGCATACCCGATGTCGGGGACGGCATCCCCCGCCATCAGCAGCAACGCGCGCCCCATCCCGAGGGCGAGCAGCACGGGGATCGCGAGCAGCAGCACGGTGCGGCTGGAGAATTCCAGCTCGCGGCTGAACTTGATGACGAAGAAGGAGATGATGAGGAACGCGATGAGGACGAAGAGGACCTGGGCGGCGAACTTGAGCGCGTTGTGCCGCCCGCGCGCGGCGGAGTACGCGCTCAGCAGGCGCGCCTCCGCATCGGTCAGCACATGAGGAAAGGAGGCACCCGCCCCGATGGGAGCGAGGAGCGCACCGCGCGAGTATTGCGTGGGGCGCGGCGGGGAGAACGCATTGAAGGCGCGCTGGGTCTCCTCGGCGCTGAACGCATAGTTGGGACCGATGGCCAGCTCGAGAAGCCGGATCGACACGCGTCCGATGGGAGAATCGACAATATCGACGAACGCCCCATCCGTGGCTTCCTTGATCGCGTTCCATGGCTCGCGAAGGATCGGATCGAGGCGGCGGCGCACGTGGTTGCGCAGGTCGATGTCGGTCTGCTCGGGAAAGATTACCTCCCCCGCGCCGGAAGGGGGCGGCTGGTCCTTCCACATGGAGCGCGAGGCGGCGCGATTGGCGCCAAGGCGATCGTAGTCGCGGCGCGTCATGACGTAGTTGTCGCCGTAGACGGCCTCGATGATCTCGATGGCGCCGGCGCGGAAACGCTCGTCCACGGCGAGGCGCGCGAGCAGCCGCACGTCGTCGGGTTGCCAGCCCAGGAGTTGGTCGTCGATGCGCGCGACGCGTTCGCGCAGGGTCGCTTCATCGGCGATGGAGGTGTCGAGTGCCGCGAGGCGCGTCTCCTCGAGGATGGTTGAGACGCGCTCGATGCCAAGGCCCTTGCGCGTCGAGTCGTAGAGGAAGACGCGGTCGTGGTCGCGCTGGCGGCGCTCCTCCCACGCGTCGCGGTCGCTGGGCGAGAGGTACGAAAAGGGGACGGACGCGCGGACGGGCTGGTGGATGACCGCACCCGCGGCGCGGGGAACGCTCGCCAACCACACGATGGGGGAGGTGAGCAGCACCGTGAGGATGAACACGGCGCCCAGCGTCACCCAGCGCACCGGCTTGGGCGGCACGCGCCCCTTCCCCTCGCGCTGCCGGGCGAGATCGCGTGCTTTGCGGGCCAACGGTACGATTCTCATGATTTGCCCGACGGCTTGCGGTTGAGTGGATAAGACATGTGTTCGGCCCAAGTGGTCTCGGTGAGCACGACGCAATCCTTGACATACCGCCGCTTCCAAGGCTCCGCCGCCTCGTGCATTAGGCGCGTCTTGATCTTGTCGGTCAAGGCTAGCAGCAGGGCACGGTCTTGGGCGAGTTGGTCCAAGCCGAGAAACACCACGAGAAGAAAGTCCTTCTCATCCTCCCTCATCAGATGAAGATAGCAATAACTCCCTCGCGCCTTGGGCACAAGCTCCTGATGGGAAAGCTCATTCGACGCCATCGCTTTGGCGAACCGCTCTTGTTCCGCCCTTGGAGCGTTTGAGTGAGACGGATCCTTTAGTTCCACCAGCAGGCGCCGCGTGGGTTCCTCGACGACGAAATCGACCACCTTGAAACCCGATGGAATTGAAAGGCCCTTGGCGTCCAACCTGGTGACATTAAGCGCGCCTTCAAAATCGATCTCCAGTTCACCTTCTGGGAATTTCATTTGCGGGCCTCCCCGTTCAGGGCGCGGCCGACTTCCCGGTCATAGAGATCCGCGTAGGTTTCCTGAATCACGTTCGGGCTGATTTGAAGATATTCCGTCGTGCTCGTGGCCGTCACGGCACCGGTCTTCGGATCGCGGTCCAGCACATGGAACATGACCTTGTCGTTTTTTTTCATCCGGAGGTCGAATTCCTTCAGCAACACATAGTTGTGGGTTGCCAGGAAGATTTGAACGCCCGCCCTGTGCAACTCCAGCAGGACATCAACAATCAGCCCTTGCATGGCCGGATTCAGGTTCGCCTCGGGTTCGTCCCAAAAAAGCAGGTTCCCCTTTGTCAAGGTTCCGTTGCGGATCAACAGCCAAAGCAGCGCGATCTTGCGAAGACCCTCGGCCACGAGGGAAAACTCCAGATTCCCTTGGGAGCCTCGCAGGAAGAAGGTTTCGCCGTCCACGACCACC
>CAYTRP010000103.1:4908-9277 GCA_964440195.1 uncultured Candidatus Sumerlaeota bacterium | reverse complement strand
CGTCGCGGACGTTGCTGGGCTATCGCCTGACGGAATCGAACGCGACGAGCCGATCAGCAGATCGATGAAGCCGGGATGCCTGCCCAACGCCTGCAACCCGTGAATGGCGAACACGATGGCCAGCCCCACGCGCAAAATCCACATGGAGACGAGAACGCGCACCCGGTGGGGAGGCAAAGGACCAAGAAACCCCAGAAGAGGCAGCAACGCCAGCGGCGCCATGTACCGCAAGCCCGCCGACCAGACGGCCCACTCCACGAAATGATCCCCGCCGAACCGATACCGTGCATAGGATTCCGAAAGAATCGCCAGACCCATCGCCAACGCCACGATCAATGCCGGACGAATGAGGAGCGAAAGCCCCCCCAGCAACAGGAGCGTCGCCCCCACCCGCTCCCAGTACCCGATCGTGCCGTGCGACACCCCCCACTCCATCAACGCGATGCCCCCCCAAGCCGTTCCGGTCCGCGTGAACACGGCCACCGCGAAGCCGGCCGCGTGCAGGAAAACCGCCGCGCACAAGACCCATCGTGCCGCGTGAAACCACTGAACGCCGGATTGAGTCGTCATCTTTCGCCTTTATTGACTACGCTGCTTCCAGAAAGCTGGCCAACGAGAATCTCGGTAGTGGATCAGTTGGATTTCCCGGCGAGACAGACAAGCAGATCGGTGACATCCTCATGTTCATCTCTTGGCAGTCTTCTTCTTGATGGCCGACGCGGCACCCTTCCTCGTGGTGGCCCTGGTTGACTTCCGCGCGGACTTGGGCTTCGGCGCCTTTGCCGCTTCGAGGGCTGCCGTCTTTTCGCGCTCCACTTTCTGCACGACTTCCTTCCAATCCAGAGTTGGCAACAGGAGGCTCCCGGAAGGGAATGCCCCGGTCAGCATGGCCAACTGTCCGCGCAACATGCCATAGAGAATCATCCCTCCGTTGTAGCGTGCCAAGGTGTCACGTTTGGCTTCATCGAGGTTCTCGGGAACGAGGAACTCGCCCACGGCATGCACCTCTATGTCCGGCCCCTTTTTTTTGCTTTCGGAAAAGGCCGCCATTGCCATGACCTTCAGGACCATCCTGAACAAGCGGTTGTCGTGTTCGCTCCGGAAGATGTCGTAGTCGATTCCGAACCGGCCGATGACATCGGAACCCTTTGTCGGGGGCACGGGCTCATCCATGACCACCCGGGACAGCCAGAAGTTGCGCAGCTGAAGAATGTCGCTCATCGTGTATCTCCAGACCCAGGGTGACTCAATCCATCATGATCGAGTCGTTGCTTGCGGGCGTTGGCGTGCCCTTCAAGCCCTCAAACACTGTTGGCTTTCCTGCCACAGCTTTGTTTGGCCGGAGAGCAACCATCTCGATGACAGGCGCCATTGCCTTGGCGGGGTGGACAACCACCTTCTCATGCTTCTCGATCAGGCGGATGGAGACGTCGCGCCCCAGCGCCGCGGCGATGCGCGCGACCATGTCCAGCTTGAAATTTGCCTCGTCGGAGAAAAGCTGGGTGATGTTCTGGCGCGAGCATCCCAGGCGCCGTGCCAGTTCGGCCCGCGTCACCCCCTCCCGTTCCATGGCGCTCTGAACCTCGTGCAGGGCCTCCAATTGCAACCCGATGAAGACACTCTCCGGGTCATTCTCCAAGCTCTGGAACTCGCGCGCGATCTCCTGATAGCTGGCATCGAACTGTTCCAGACGGGCCTTCAGCTCCGCCGTCATCTTCACGGCCCCAGTGCCGGTTGTCTTCGTGGTCATGTCTCTCCTTCGATTCTTTCCACGCGGATGTCAACTTCGCCTTCCACGGGTTGTGCCTTGCGCCATCGCGATCTCAGGGCCAACGCCTCCTGGATCGCCTTGTCCTGTTTCCTGTTCTTGTTCCCGCCGGTGATCCAGAAAGTCCCGGCGCAGATCAGGGTGAAGTCGCCATCCTGTTCCTCGAAGGCGAAGAGACGGGCCGAATCGGCCACGATCTCGATGATGAGCTTGCCGTCGCCAACGCGCTTGATGGTGCCGAGCTTTGGCAACTCCTCGTTCTCCGCGATCAGGCGGAGCTTGCGATGGATGGTCTTCCACTCCCTCTCACTACTGTTCTGCCACTCCGCCAACTCTGGCAGGATCGACCTGCCATTGATCTCTAGCACCCGGATGCGGCGGTGATCCCGGTCCCGTTCCTCGAATTCAGGTAATGCCACGAGGCGCAGGACGTTGTCAATGCCCATATTGACACACCTTCCCCCGCCCCGTCTCGCGGCGGCGGGTCAACCTCTCCGGAACCCAGCATCGGCGGGGCACGCCACTTCGTTTTCTGACGGGCTTCAGATCTCTTCCCTTTCCGGCTCATCAATTCGGCGAGTTTTGACCCATCCAGCCGATAGTCGTAGTATAGCCCGAAGGAAACCACACCACCGAGCCCTTGGGGATGTGCAGCGCACCAAGGGTCTTGCCATCCTGCTTGACTTCAAACTCCACATCCGCCTTGCCAATTTCCCGCTCCGGCATCTTCACGGTTACCGTGTGTTTCATGTCGTGCTCCTTTGTCCGCTGCGGTGGGGATGCCTTCCAACAAGGGCGCCTGCTCCGGGCTGATGGTGGTCCCTATCCGCAGTCAGACGTATTATCAGGGCTTAAACTTGCTTTGTGGGCAATCGCTCCGGGGCGGTGTTTGCACTCGCCGGGGCGATGTCCGCGATGCCCCCCCAAGCCGTTCCGGTCCGCGTGAACACGGCCACCGCGAAGCCGGCCGCGTGCAGGAAAACCGCCGCGCACAAGACCCACCGCGCCGCGTGAAACCATGAAATGCCGGGCTTGTCCGCCATCGCGCGTCCTTGCATGGTCACTGCCCCACCGCCACTTCCCTCGGCAGCAGGGTAAAATCGTCCAGCACCTCCGCATCCATCCCGATGGCCCGAACGTGAAGCCTGTCCGCCGTGAACTTCATGAGATGCGCGTGGTGAGCCGGTTTGGCGAAGCCGGGAGCCTGAAGCCACCAGCGCGCCGGGTCGGGCGTGCGCTGCGGAACACCCAGTCCGCCATCGCCAATGTAGGTGATCCCCTTCTCCAGGTCCGGCGCGTGGCTGCGAATTGGGAGCGTGCGCTTCAGCGCGTGGTCGTGGGACTCGTAAACAAGGTCCACGTCGAACTGCTCGAACAGCGGCACCCAGTTGTTCCGCCGGGACGCGCCCGCCTGCAAGTTGCGCACGCTGGAGTAGGCCGGTTGATGGTACTGCACCATCACCCACCGGTTCGCGGGCCGTGCCTTCTCCAGGGTCTCCGCCAGCCAGTCGCGCTGGTCGCCGGCGACGCTGATTTCCGTGTTGAGCGTCACGACCGTCACGGAGGGCGAAAGATTGGTTTCAAAATAATAATTCGTCTTCAGATCGGGCCACGAGAACATCTCCTCGTACCCGATCCCCCGGTCGTGATTGCCGCGCGCCGGAATGATCGGCAGCAACCGCCCGGCCGCCGTCGTCGTCAGCTCATGGTCGTTGAGCCACGGCTCCAAGTAACGCCACTCGGCCAGTTGACAATAATCTCCACCGTGAACAAACGCGATGACATCGGGATTCTCCTCGAACAGCGACCGTAGCCGCATGTTCATCTTCTGCCTGTCCGTGTGGTCATAGGGCTCCTCGCCTCCAATGCGCGAATCGCCCCCGGCCAGGAGGGCGAAATCCTTGTCCACTGCCGGTGCCGTCCGAAAGTGATACTCGCGGGAGGGCTGGCCGTCGCTCGAATAGACCACATGGTAAACCGTGTCGGGTTGGAGGTTGGCCAGGTGAGCATGGTGAAAATGCGCCGGCTTGACCCATTGGGCGTCCTTTTCGACCAAGGTGAATTGTCCATCCTTGAAGGACTCCGCCTTGAAGGCATACGCGCCGACGTCGCCCCCTCGCGATTCCGTGTCATAATGGACAACGTGATTCGCACCCGCCTCCCGCGTCGTCCACGAGAGCACCGCCTGCGTCGCCGGGTCCTCGACCCATAGCACCCGATGATGGAAGGTGTGCCGCTCATCGGGACCGCCCACGAGCGCAAAAGCTTCGCTCCCCCCACCAACCAACGTCAGCAAGGCAGCCATCGCGAACGCCAGCGTGGCCTTGCGAAGGGAATTCCTGATACCAGCAGGCATGGATCTCTCCTTGGGAGTTCCGCACTCCGGGTTGGGCCCGTGGCGTGTCATTGCGAGAGCGGGAAGTACAGAGTGCCCCGGGCAAAAGCAAGCTCAACGGTCCACCCCCACCCCGACAGGACATTCTCAAAGTACCCCGGGACGTTTTCAAGGGCGCAAGATCCCGTGCTGCCCTCTTGGGCGGAGGCGGCGGCACCGCAGGCGTATTTGGCCATCTGTCGAGGATGCCGCCGCCGGGCAGCAAC
>CAYTRP010000103.1:4246-4890 GCA_964440195.1 uncultured Candidatus Sumerlaeota bacterium | reverse complement strand
GCGGAGATTGCGCCCTTGAAAACGTCCTGCCCACCCCGATTCGAATGATCGGCCACCAGAACCTTGATCCTTCGCACCCGCAATGCTGGATCAGTTGATCCCTCCATTCAACTCTACCGGGGTCTCGCCTTGACACAGGGGGACCAACATGCGATCAGTCGAACACTCGGAAAGGGGTGGACACGATCATGCGCAACCAACCGGTAAAGACGATTGGCGTTCTTGCTTTTGCCTTTGTTTTGGGAGTGGCTTCCGCACAGACCACCATCGACCCGGGCACGACTGGAAACCGCTATGGCTGGTCAGAAAACGGCGGATGGGTGAACCTGCGGGGCGACGTGACCAATGGCGTCCGGCTCCATAACTCGGTTCTTTCGGGTTTTGCATGGGCTGAAAACTTCGGCTGGATCAATTTCGGCGACGATACCCCCACCAACGGCATCAGCTACAGCAACGCCTCCGCCTCCGACTTCGGCGTCAATTTCGACCCGGCCACCGGCCATCTGTCCGGCTACGCCTGGGGCGAGAACATCGGCTGGGTGAACTTCGACGGCTCCGCCACCGGTGGCCCGACGGCACAGGTGAAGATCAGCCTCGCCGACGGCATTTTCTCCGGCGTCGCGTGGGGCGAGAACGTCGGCGGG
>CAYTRP010000103.1:0-4236 GCA_964440195.1 uncultured Candidatus Sumerlaeota bacterium | reverse complement strand
GATCAATGTGGCCGACGTCACGGCGCTGGCCAACCTGCTCGCCGCCGCAACGCCGCCATCCCATGCGGTGGGCGACGTGAACAACGACGGCATCGTCAACGATCTGGACGTGGCGGCGTTGGCATTGTCCATCGTGGACTGATTGGGAAAGGCAGGAAAGAACACAGCGAGCCCAGCGCGATGCGTTGGGCTCTTTTTTGCCACATGGGGCAAGGCGTTGCTCTCCAGGAAGAGTGATCGACTGGCGTGTCGGATAAAGCAAACCGGCGAAATGTGGGGACGATGACGCTCAGATGCATCTCGATGATCTCTTCCGCGACCGGCAGGCATGACGAAATAACATCACACAACCGACAGCCGCGCCTTCAAGTCTTCCAGCCCCCGCCGGATCATGCCGACAAGCGGCCCGGCGACTTCGAATCCTTCATCCCCCCAAGCCGCGCGCAACACGCGATTCAACACCCGGTCGTCGATTCCGCCCACCGTGGCGGGCAGGCCGAGGTCTGTTCCCACCGCCTCCTCGGGGTGATGCACGAGATACGCCACCGCTGCCGCCGCGCCCATGGCCAGGTGTCGCGGCGAAACATTGGATTCCACGCAGCGCCGCATGGCTCCCACCAACCGGTCCTCCCACCCCAGCTTGCGCAGGGGATCGCGTGCCACGCGCTCCACGAGGTCATTGAGATGCGGGTTGGTCATGCGAACCAACAGGTCGTCCACATAAGTCTTCCAGCCCTCCCGGGTGAAGAGCGGATCGCCCGTGGCACCGTGATGGCGGATCATCGCCAAACCGCACTCCTGCTCAAAAGCCTCGCGCGCCACCGCCAACAGCTCGGGGTCGCTCCCCGCCTGGGCGATGGTTTCATATCCCTTCAGGTCCGCCAGATAGGCCAACAGTGCATGGGTGGCATTGTGCCCGTAGAGCTTGGCATCCTCGAACGGCTCAAGGTGCTCCTTCTCCACGAAGGCAGTGATTCCCCGACGCCAACCCCGCACACGGGGACGTGAGATCAGGATGCGGTTGAATTCCTCGACCAGCAATGCACGGCCCGCCCCCGGTGCCATTTCCACCAGCCCGAGGCGGGCGATCATCTCGGGGGAAGTCATCATGCCGCACATCTTCCCGATAACCGTGTCCACGCAACAAAATGCCTCGGGCAGGTCACCACCGGCCGCCGCCTTGACAGCGCCTTCGAGGACAAGCGCCGCGTCATTGTTGTTCTCCGCCGCGTAGAGAACCGTCGGAAAAGGCCTCGCGCGCTTCGCCATTCCCTCCGCCAGCAGCGACGCCGCGCTCGATCCCCCACCGGCGGCATAGACCCGCACGCTCGGCAAGGCAGTCGCCATTTCGTCCGATTGCGAGACGGCCTCGATCAGGCGCTCGCGATCGGCTGCCATCTGGGGATTGAAGATCGCCACGCCCTCGACACGCTCGCTGCGAATTCCATCGGGGTGGGCGATGTTCACCTCATAGGCCCCACCGTGGCGCCTCACCGCCTCGACGACGACGGGATCGATCTCCGACACCACCAAGCGCTCAAAGGCCCCCGAGGCGAACGCCTCGTAGGCGAACAGGCCGCTCATGATGGGGCCGAATCCGAACCCGACAAAGCACTTCGGCATGGGGGCGGCGGGATCCTTTGCGGAATGTGGGCGCGATGATGAAATGGGACGGATGGGACCGATGAGACGAATAGGGCGGATGGGATTATTCGGGCGGGATGACGCCAACACCGCATGGCATCAAGATGGCTGCCAAGTCATGCTTTCTTCACCCTTCCCCCTTCACTCTTCACCCTTCTACGCGATTCCCGCCCGCGTGATGTCGTGCAGGTGGATCATCCCCACGGGGTGGTTCCGCGCGTCCACCACGGGAAGCTCGATGATCTTGTACTCGCGCAGGACCTCCAGCGCCTTCACCGCCATCGTGTCCGGCGTGGTGACCTTGGGATTGCGCGTCATCAGTTCCCGCATGGGGGCCTGCATGTTGGGCGTGCCCTTCAACAGGTAACGCCGCAAATCGCCGTCGGAAAAAAATCCGACGAGCTGCCCCCCGGCATCCACGACGTTCGTCGCCGCCAGCTTCTTCGACGTCATCTCGACGATCGCATCCCGCAAGGGCGTGTCGTCGCGCACGATGGGATTCGCCTCTCCCGAATGCATGAGATCCCCCACCTTGGTCAGCAGCCTGCGCCCCAGCGACCCCCCCGGATGGAAGATCGCGTAGTCCTCCGGGCCGAAACCGCGCGCTTCCAGCAGGACCAGCGCCAGCGTGTCTCCCAGCGCCAGCATCGCCGTGGTGCTCGACGTCGGCGCCAGATTCAGCGGACACGCCTCGCGCCCGACCTTGATGGTCAACGCCACGTCGCCGTGCCGCGCCAGATCCGAGTCCACCACGGAGGTGATGGCGATGAGCGGCGCGCCAATGTGCTTGAAGCTGGGGAGCAGGCGCAGGAGTTCCTCCGTCTGGCCGCTATTGGAGAAGGCCATGACCGCGTCGTCCCGCGTCACCATGCCCAGGTCGCCGTGGATGGCCTCGGCGGGATGCAGGAAGACCGACGGCGTGCCGGTGGAGGACAGGGTGGCGGAAACCTTGCGGGCAATGAGGCCGGCCTTGCCCATGCCCGTCGTCACGACGCGGCCCCGGACGGAGAGCAGCAGTTCGATGGCGCGCTCGAATCCGGGACCAAGAGTCGATTCCAGCCCGGCGACGGCTTCGGCCTCGAGGCGAATGACCCGGCGGGCCCGTTCGAGAAGATTCAATCGGCTACTCCTGCGGCGCGAAGAAGTTCCTGCTCGGCGGCGGGACACCATTGTCCATGGTCCAGCAGCCCCGCAACCGTCGGGAAGTGCTCGCCCAGCCGGTCGAGCGGAATCAATGGCATGTTGTGCAGCATCGGGTACACGATGATCTTGCCCGCCAGCAGCCGGTTCTCGACTGCACGGATGCCGTCCACCGCGCCCGCCATGCCGCAAACCGCGTCGACGGAGGCGTCGGTGTTGAGTTGGCCGGAGGTCACCTTGCGCAGCACGATCTTCATGTCCTCGATGGTCGAGCCACTCGTCCCGAACAAGAAGACACGGTTGGCCGCCAGGGTGTCGAGATCGATTTCCTGGCGCACCCCCGCCGGAATCCCCGCAAAGACGTTCACGATCGCCCCGGGCTTCGAGCGGCGCACCGCGTCCGCCACCAATTCCCCGATCGGCGCCATGAGCGCGATGTACGAAAACCGCGTGGAGAGGGGATTCTCCCCCGTGTTGACCAGTTGCAGGTCCACCTTGTTCGCCTTGGCAAAGGGCTGGGCCTTCGCCCTCAGCGACTCGATGCGCCCGTCGTGCGTGTCCGCCGCGACAAGGCTGATCCCTTTCCGCCCGCTGCACAGATCCCGGATCACGTGCATCTGGCCCATGGGCCCGCCGGCACCCACCACGAATATACTGTCCCCCTCCCGGATTTCCCCGGTGCGTGGGATCACCGCGTACGCGTCCGCGACGGAGTTTCCCGGCGTCGCGACCACCCGCGTCGGCCCGTAATGAATGCGCCCCACGCCAATCGACACCGGCCCGCCGATGCGCTTTCCACCCAGGGCGATGGCCAGGATGCCATGCTTGGCAATCAGCACGTCGAGCCGTTCGACCATCGCCCGGCCCGCCCCAAAGTACACAATGTCGTCCATGGACTCGGGCGCGAGGGAATCGACTTCGGGCAAAAACGTGCAGCCGGGAAATACCTGCCCAATGGCGGCGCGTTGCCCCTCCTCGCCGGCCAATGCCTGCACCCGCGACGGGGCTCCTTCCCTCGAAAGGCACTCCGCCAGTCCTTCGATCCGGTGCCCCGCCTCCGCAACGACCAGCAGCCGCCCATCCGCGCGCATCCGTTGCCGCTCGACGGTGACGTAGGAATCCTCCACGCAGGCCCATGGCTCCACCAGCGCCGCCTGCGAGGACCCGAGGCGCTCCTCGACGGGAATCAGGTACCGCTCGCCGGCGGGCTCGACCACCACGCGTTCGTCGAACAGCACGTATTCCTGCAATCCCCCCTCGAAATTGTAGCCGAAGGCGCCATTGCTGCCGGGAGTGCGCAGCGTGCGGAAGTCGGCCTGCACGATGACGCGCTCGCCGACACGGTGCAGGGTCACTCCATCGCCAATTTCAACAATGCGGGCAACGACCTCGTGGCCGGGAACGGTGGGTGCCTCGTCCACCGGCCGAACTTGCGTAGCGGGGCCGCGGATC
>CAYTRP010000102.1:2443-9456 GCA_964440195.1 uncultured Candidatus Sumerlaeota bacterium | reverse complement strand
GTCAAGCGTTGGCCATCGCCGAGTGGGTCCTCGGCGGGCTGCTCGCGGCCATCCTCGCCTTGGCGGCTGTCGGCGTGGCCTCGACGGTTGCCATGAGTGCCCGCGAGCGCCGCGCCTCGTGGGGGATCCAGCGCGCGATGGGCATGAAGCCGGGTCGATTGCTGCTGCTTGTCATGGGCGAAGGCCTGCTCATCGCCGGGACATGTTTCTTGGTCGCCGCGGCAATCCTCACGGCGGGCGCCATCGCCTTGGGCAACGCGCTGGGTGATGCCCTGGAGACGACCGCCTTCCTCCCGGGCGATCCCTTGACCCTCGGGTGGCCTGCCTACGCATCCATCGCGGTGCTGAGTGTCCTGCTTGTGGTACTGCCACTCATGATGAGTGCCTTTGCGGCGGCACGCGTCGAGCCGGTGAGATTGCTCGCCGAGCGGAGCCTGTAGCCACTCCGGCAAGTATTCCGCCTCTCCGATCACTTCATCCCGAAGGCCAATGGCATGACTTCATCGACACAAATTCAGTTCCATGCCTCTCTGTGCATCGGCTTGCTGCCGCTTTTCCTTTCGAGCACGTTCTCGCACGCCAAAGAGCCGATCTGGAAACCAAGCAGCACTCCCTCGCCCCTTCCCATCGTGCGCCTCGTCCCGGGCCAGGAGGTGCGCGTGTCCCTCCTCAAGTCCACTCTCCTTAATGAATTCGAAATCCTCGGTTTCGTCTATGAGGATGATTTTGCCGACGTGCGAATGGAGGACAGCGACGCGATCGTCGTCATCGCCAAGCCCGGGACCGATGCGCTCTCGGTCATCGACGTGGATGTGCAGGACCCGAAAGGCAATCTTGTCCGCCTCTCTCTGCCTGTCGTGATCGAGGCACTCCCATTGGTCGACTTCCATTTCAAGCCTGAAACAACCGCTCCCACTTCTGTCTTCCTTGCCGGGAGCTTCAATGGATGGAGCGGCTCCGCCGATCCCTTGGTCCCGGACAATGCGGGGGTCTTTCGCCTCCAAAAGGCCATTCATCCCGGTTCCCACACCTACAAGTTCGTGATCGATGGGGAGTGGGTCGCCGATCCTTCCAACCCAGAGACGGATGGAACAGGATTTGGGAACTCCGTTCTTCGTGTCGAGGGTGAGGTGGGCGGCGTTTTCGAGTTTCATCCCCTCAGCGCACTCATGCCCAACGTTGGCCCGCAGGGCGGGTTCCACGCGACTGCGGATCTCGATCATTCCTCCATTACGGTGCTCCTCAACAACCGTCGGACGGACGACGAGGAGTGGACATATCATCCCGACACCAACATGATCACCTTCAACTTTCCCGAGGACCGATGGCTTGCCGAGAACTTTGTCACCGTCCTGGGCAGGAGCACGGACGACCGCACTGGCATTTCCATGGCATCCTTCGATTTCGCCTCGGCTCCACGCTCGCCACGCGACGAGGTCATTTACTTTCCCATGACGGACCGCTTTTTCGATGGCGATCCTTCCAACAATCCCCCGCGCGGATTGCCCAACGTTCACCCCATCGCCGAATACCATGGAGGGGACTGGGCCGGCATTCGCGCGAAGCTCCGCGAGGGGTACTTCCAGCGTCTTGGCGTCACCACGCTGTGGATTTCACCGCCGAATGAAAACACGCCCAAGGTGGAGCAGGAATCCGTCCCGCCGGGAAACTACTTCACCTCGTACCATGGATATTGGCCCACGTCCTTCACGGAGACGAATCCCCCCTTTGGCACCATGGAGGAATTGCGCGGGCTCGTGGAGTTCTGCCATCAACAGGACATCGCGGTGCTGCTCGACTTCGTCTCCAACCATGTGCACGAGGATCATCCCCTCTTCCAGGCGGATCCCTCCATTGCCGTGCCTCTTCAATTGCCCAGTGGCGAAGACAACATCCGCAAGTTCAACGAACATCCCTTCACGACCTGGTTCGATACCTTTCTCCCCACGCTCGATTACGAGGGCCGGCCTGACCTCATTCCCGTCATGGCCGACAATGCAATCAACTGGCTCAGGGAGACCAACGCGGACGGGTTCCGTCATGACGCGGTCAAACACGTCCCACTTCCCTTCTGGCGCATACTGACCAGGCGATTGCGCAATGAAGTCGAGATTCCCCAGGGGCGCCGCCTGTACCAGGTGGGCGAGACCATCTCGGGCCACGCAACGGTGGCGGAATTCGTCGGCCCCGACCTGCTTGATGGGCAGTTCGATTTTCCGACCTACTTTGCCGTTCAAAACGTCATCGCGCGAGGGGAGGGTGGAATGCGGGACCTCGCGTCGGCCCTGCTCGATGGGATTCGCATCTATCCGCCGTCAGCCATCATGAGCCCGCTGCTGGGCAATCATGACATGGGGCGTTTCGTGGCGTATGCCGATGGCGATCTCCCTGCCGGATCCGACGAGAGCCACATCGCCTTTCACAATCCTCCGGAAATCGACAACGAGGAGACATTCACGCGCTTGCGATTGGGATTCGCGTTCCTCGCATCTGTCCCCGGTCCCCCCATGGTGTACTATGGCGACGAGATTGGGCTCAGTGGCGCGTCCGATCCCGACAATCGCCGCCCGATGCAATGGAGCAATTGGTCCGACCAGCAAAAGCAGACGTTTGATCATGTGGCCGCGATGAACCATTTGCGCATTGATTCGATCGCGCTGCGACGCGGCAACCTGCAGGTGCTGCACGCCGGCGAGGAATCGCTGGTGCTGGCGCGCATCGCGCCCGAGCAGGTGGTCATCGCCGCACTCATTCGCAAGGCGCGGCCCGCAACGCTTCTCGTTGAACCCCCTGCCCCGTGGAGCGGCATGCAACTCCACCCCATCGCAAGTCACGGTGCAACCGCCGACATGGACGGGGCTGCACTTGGCATCAATGGAACGGACTGGAGTTGGGGATTTTGGGAAGCCCGGTGGTGATGCTCCGAAGGGCGCGGGGGGTGGGCTCAAAACTCGACGACGGTCACTCCCCCGCCGCCTTCCTCAACCCCACCAAACCGGAATCGCGCAACGGCCGGAGAATCGCGCAGGTATTCGTGCACGACACGATAGAGCTTTCCCTGGCCCGTGCCGTGGATGATTCGAACCTTTGGAAATCCAGCCAGCAGCGCGCGATCAAGATAGCGTTCCAACGCCTCAATCGCCTCATCCGCGCGATAGCCGTGGAGGTCCAGGTCAAGGCCAAGGGCTTCGTGCCGCGGTGGAGCCGTCACGCCACGCGCCTCCCGGCGACGCGGCACGGGCGCGGGGCCGGCCGTCTCGGGTGGCAGAGTGGCCAACTCTTCCAGCGCGGCCTTCACGCGCCGGCTTTTTTTCTCCTTCGGTCCGCGACGTTCCATCTCGTCGGGTCGCGGGGGAATTGCCTTCGGCGACTCCTTGTCGCGAAGGCTTTGCAGCCCCACTTCCACCTCGACATTCCCGACATTGACGCGGGCGCGACCCGTGTTGGCATCCGCCCAGATGACCTCGCCCCACTTGCCGAAGGCGGGAACGAACACCCTGCGTCCCGGACGTGCTTCCGCGGGCAACCCCGCGTCGCGGTCGCTCTCCGCTTCCTTGCGCCACGCGGCAAGGCGCCCCTGCTCGGCGACGATGGCCTTTCGCCCATCGCTCAAGGCGCGTCGTCGCTGCGCCAGTTCTTCCTCGCCCGGCATGTTCGCGATCAGCTTCTCGAACCGCTCGCGTACCTCGCGCGCGGCGCGATCCGCCTCATCACCAGCCTTTTGGCGCGCGACGCGGCGCTCCTCGCGCAGTTCCTCCGCTCGCCGGCGAACCGTCTTCTCCTGTTCCTCCAGCGCGTTCGCGCGCGCGCTGGTTTCCTTCACGAGGCCGGCCAATTCCCGCTCGCGCGATTCAATGCGGCGCAAGAGTTCCCCCAACTGGATCTTCTGCTCCCCGACAAGGCTTCTCGCGCGCGCAAGCAATTCCCCGGGCATTCCCTCATTCTCCGCAATCTGAAGGGCTTCGCTCGCGCCCGGCAGGTCAAGGCGTAGCCGGAACGTGGGGCGATGCGTCGATTCATCGAGACTGAAGGAAGCGTTTCGCGCCCCGCGCGTTGTTTCCGCCCACTGCTTGAGGGGGCCGAGGTGACTGGTCGCCACCGTCAGCGCGCCGCGCGCGACAAGGCTTTCCAGGATGGATTGCGCGAGGGCGCCCCCCTCCTCGGGATCCGTCCCGGTGCCCAGTTCATCCAGCAGCACAAGCGAGCGCCCCGTCACGATGGAGAGGATTTCCTTCACGCGCTTCAGGTGGCCGGTAAAGGTGGAGACCCCTTCGCCAAGGTCCTGCTGGTCGCCGATGTCCGCGAAGAATCCGTCGAAAAAAGGGAGCTGCGAATCCGCCGATGCGGGGATGGGCGAGCCCGACTGGAGGAGCAGCGCGTTCAGGCCGAGTGTCTTCATCGCGGTCGTCTTGCCGCCCGCGTTGGGCCCGCTGATCACGATCGCGCGGTCATCGGCATCCAGGGTCAGCGTGATGGGAATACTGCGGCGCCCGGGTTCGATCTGAAGGAGGGGATGATGCGCGGAATACAACTTCACCGCCCCGCGCTCCACCAGAACCGGGACCTTCCAACCGCGTTCGCATGCCACCCGCCCCAGCGCGTTCAGCATGTCCAGTTCGGCAAGCGTTTCCAGGTCCTCGGTGATCTGCGGCAAGTGGGGGCGCAGCTCTGCGGTCAACGCGCGCAGAATCCTCACCACCTCGTCTTCCTCGCGCTGGCGCAGGATCTCCGCGTCATTGGCGGCTTCCACGACCTCCGCCGGTTCGATGTAGAGCGTTTCCCCCGAACCCGACGACCCGTGGACAATCCCAGAGACCCTCCCGCGCGATCCGGCCTTCACGGGCAGCACATGGCGGCCATTGCGAATCGTCCAGTATTCGTCCTGCAGCACGCCGGTCCCCTTGAGGACACCGACGATCCGCTGCAACGCGCGGTGGATTGCCCCCTCGGCGCGTCGCAGGTCCGCGCGCAGGCGAGCGAGTTCTGGCGACGCGTCATCGCGCACCAACCCGTCCTCGTCGAACACGCGCTGGATCGCTTGCGCCAACTCTCCATTTGGGTGAAGGCGGCCAGCCATGCCCGCCAGCAAGGGCATCGTCTCCCCATGCTCCTTGGCGAAGCCTGCGATCCTCCCGACAACTCCCAGAAAACCCAGGAGCCGGTTCCAACCCTCGGGGGGAAGCGCCACGCCCAGCGGGGTGGCACTCTCCACGACGTCGCCGATGTCCTGCAAGCCCCCCAGCGGCACGCGGCCATTGTGCTCCAGCAGGCCGATCAGTTCGGCGACTCTCGCCAAACGGTCCAGCGCCTGCGAGACGGACGCCAGAGGCCCCATGTCACGCAGGCGATGCTCGCCCAGCGAGCACGCGGCCCACGCGGCGAGGCGTCCCCTCAGAGCATCCCATTCCAATGTTTCCGCAGTTCTTTGGTCCATGCTCGCCGGGGGGGATTGCAGAATCTGTTGCCGCCGAGGGGGGAAGTCGCACCTTGTACCCCTGTTCGCCAATCCCGAAATCCAGTTTTCACCGAGGACGACTCCCCATGTTCCTGCGCCCCATCATCGTCGCGCTTGTAGTGCTGGCGAGCGCCTGCGCGCGAACCCCCGTCATAGCCCCCGCCGAACCCACCTTTGGCATCGAGCAGCAGCAGGAGGAGACCCTCCTGCGCTGGTTGGAGGGCGACTTCGGGACGACAACAAGCGAGGGGCGCGACATCCTCTGGCGCATCCGCAAGATCCCCGACTTCCGCGCCATGCTCTACATGGAGAGATTCGTCGACGGTTCCACAACGCCGGATCGGCAGGAGTTGTGGTATCTTGAGCCCCCCAATGTCGGCCTCGGGTTCCAGTCATGGCGCCATGTGAGACCCCAACTCTTTGCCGGTGCCACCGGCGATCCCAAGCGGTTGGCCAGCGAGTACATCTACGACATGCGGCGAAACGACGACCTGAACCTGTCAACCGAATGGCAGGAAGGCCAGTTCCTGGTCAAGACGATCCCGCCCGCCCCACCGACCGGGCCAGCAGGCCATCCCGATTCCCGTCCCATCCTCACGATGACCGTGAAGGCGAACCAGATCATGCGCGCCGAGCAATTCACGGAAGGCCCCGAGTCGGGCACGGCACTCATCTTTGAACGCGTCCCGCCACGCGAATGATCGTGGTGGGGGGGGCGTGCTTAACCCGCCCCGCGCATTTTCGCCACGATATCGAACCAGGCCGGGAATGACTTCGCGACGTGCCCGGCCCCCTCGATCTCAAGGCCCCGCGCGCAGCGCAGACCCACAATCGTCTGCTGCATGATCACGCGATGATCGCCCCGGCCATGCACGCGGATCCCGCCAACGTACCCTTCCGGCGCGCCGGTGATGCGGATCAGGTCGGGAGCATCCTCGGGAAGCCACCCAAAGGCATCGCCCGCCGAACGCCCGTGCGACAGGGTCTCCGAGGTCTCCGCCACGCGCCGCAACTCCTCAATGGGTTCACGCACGCGGTCGCATTCCTTGAACTGCAAGTTGGCGATGCCGGTGAACTCGCTGGTTCCCTCGGCCAAGGCCGCGGCGCCCGCCATGGCAAGCACCGCGTCCGTGCAAAGGTCCCCGTCGATCGACGCCGCCCGCAGGCGCGCGGGAGAAGCGAATCGCAGGAGATCGCCTTGCTCGTCCCTGCCATATTCCATCTCGCATCCCATCGCCCGGTAGAAATCCAGGCAGCGCCGTTCGCCTTGCGCATCGTCGCGCAGGCGCCGCACGCCGATGCGGGAATGGGGGACCACCGCCGCCGCCGCCAGAATCGCGGCACTGCCGGGCCAGTCGCCGTTCACCGTGCGATCGGCCGCCCGATAGTGCTGACCCGGTACGATCTCGTGCTCACGCCAATCCGTCGCCGACCTGACGACGATTCCGGCCTCGCGCATGACACCAACCGTCAAGGCGACCAGCGGGCTGCTCTTCAACTCTCCGGGCACGCGGATCAGGAGATGCTCGTCGAGCAGCGGCGCCATGAACAACAGCGA
>CAYTRP010000102.1:0-2433 GCA_964440195.1 uncultured Candidatus Sumerlaeota bacterium | reverse complement strand
CAGCCCCCGACACCTCGACGGGGATGGGACTACCCTCGGCAATTCCCTCCGCCAAGCGGCGCTTTGCAACGTGCGCCCGCAGGTGATCGCGGCCACCCTCCAACACCAAGGGCAGCCTGCCGTCACTCCCCGACCCGTGCACGCGAACCCCCAGTTGCTCCAGCGCGCGCAAGAGATCCCCGTTGGGCCGCTTTCCCAACGATTCCAGATGATGGGTTTCGAATCGCACCGGGCCGGGAACCAGCACCGCCACGCTCATCAACATGCGCAGCACCGCTCCTGCATTGTCCGGGTTGATCGTTCGTTCGTCGGGCGAAAGCGATGGTTCCGAGGCAAAGCCGTGGATCTCCAGGTGATCCACGCTCGCCGCGTTTGAGATGGAGAACTCCGTCGGTTCTCCATCGCGGGTGCGTGCCTCGATGCGAGCGCCCAGTTGGCGCAGGCATCTCACCAATGCCACGGCATCATCCTGGATGGCGGGTCGATGAACCACACAGCGCCCGTGTGCCAGGCAGGCCGCCAGCACGTAGCGCAGCGTGTAGTTCTTCGACGAGGGAGGATCGACGATTCCGAGGAGTGGGCCATTCTGCGGCGCGATGCGCACAAGAGGCATGGATTGGTCACCGTTCGTTGAAAGGGGGACTGACTTGACCGCGATCCCAGAACTCCTCGCCCCACTCCAACCGTTCGTGGATCGTGAAGGCCGGGGTCGCAAAGAGCTGATTGGTGGGCATCAGGCCGAGGGTGGAAAAGTCGAAAGTTCCATCCGACACCGCGAGGGCCGCTTCTTCATGCGTGACCGGAAGCCAACCCGAAACCACGACGCGTGCCGGTCCGTTTTGGGCACGAAGCCGAAACGTCCCAACGACGCTGCTTTCGGGGTCCAGGAAACGAGTTTCCATTCGCAGCGAGCCACCGGCCAACTTCTGGTCTCCCGTCCACACGAGCGGGGCATCGCCGCTCCACTCGCGAAGGCGCGTGTTCTCCGCGCCGAAAGTCCCCTCGGTGGTCGTGAGGCGAACAACCGCCTGCGGCCCGAATGTCACGCGAAACTGCCCCCGCGCCTCGCCAAGGTCGCGAACGCTGGATGCAAAATCCAGCGTCCATTCCCGGGAGAGCCACGGATTGGTCTCCGACTCGCCCTTGGAATGCCCAACGATTCGCAGCGAATCCGGGGGTGCCGCCGCCCGTATGTCCATCGAGTGATCCCACGAGTGGGTGAACTCGCTCAGGGCCAGTTGCCTGACGGCCCCGATGGACTTCGAGCGCATCCGCAGCCGACCGGTCACGGGCAACTCCAGCAGGCGCGGGGTGTCGTCGTCCGTAAACCACGAGAGGCTGACGAAGCCGCCTATCCGGCCGCTTTCATCCACCACGAGTTCCGGAAGCACGTTTACGGGAATCGCATCGGGTCCGAAGAACAGGACCAGATCCGGGTTGTCCCCCGCGGGTTCCAGCGCGGCGACATCGATTGGTTGGAAGTCCGCATAGCCCAGTTCGCCGCCAAAGGGAATTTCGAAGTCCCCCTGCGCCATCGAAATGCCGTGTATCCCCGTCAGCAGGACGAGACAAAGGAAACGAATCATGGCAGTGAAGCCGCCCTGACCAGCAGGCGCGCCTGCAATGTCCCGAGAACCTCGCGCGCGCGCGGGTCCGTTTCCGTCATCAGGCAGGCGCGATAGACCTCCAGCACCCGTGCCGTGTCGGGGGAATTGAAAAGGGCGTAGTACGCGCGCGTGCGGCCCGAAGGGGAAAACAACCGGGCAGCCTCGGATTCGAGAAGCCGCCCGAGCGTGGACGCTGCCAAGGCCTGCTCCGGGGGGGTGTAGAGGCCGGGTGAACTGCCCTCGACCAGGACGATCACCGAACTGCTGAAGACCACCCGTGGAGAGGCGGGGAAAGCCTCCAATGCCGACCGCACCCATTTCACGCCAACAGTGGGATGAATGGCATTGGCCAACTCCATGCGGGCGGCCCACTCGAAATCGCCGATGGGCGTCGTCGTTGGCAGGTCGAGCAGCGCGACCAACTCCGCATCTTCGCTTGCGGCATCGGGATCGCCGAAGCTGGCCGGGTCGATGCACTCGAGCAGGAGAGCCCTGATTTCCGACTGCGGCTCCCAGGGCAACAATGCTTCAAGGGTGGAACGGAGCATGTCCGCGGCATTGAGGGCAGCGATCAGGTCCGCCCGCTCGTCCTTGGGAAGGGAACGATAGAATTCGGGGATCGCCATTTCCCCTTCTTCGAGCAGGGCCGCCAACTGGCCAGGATCCGTCACATCCACCAACGGAGCGGTGTCCTCGAACACGGCACCCCCGGACAGGCCGGACGCCGCCACGGATCCCAGGGCCAACGGAGCAAGGATCGCAAGGAGGAGCAGGCGACGGTGCAACGAACTCTCCCGGAAGTGGAAGGATCCGGGACAAACTCGTC
>CAYTRP010000101.1:2182-9535 GCA_964440195.1 uncultured Candidatus Sumerlaeota bacterium | reverse complement strand
AGACAACGGCCAGCGCGATGCCGGTGTGGCCGGAGGTCGGCTCCACGACGATCGTCCCGGGCTTGAGGCGTCCGTCGCGCTCGCCGGCCTCGATCATCGAAAGGCCAATGCGATCCTTCACCGACTTCAGCGGGTTGAAAAACTCGCACTTCACGACCACGGTGGCATCGATTCCCTGGGCCACGCGGTTCAGCTTCACGAGGGGAGTATGACCGATCGTCTCGGTGATGTTGTTGTAGATCCGGCCGTGCATGATGGGTATTTCCTCTCTCTTTGGGATGACGGATTGAGAAGATCGACTTCCATACCGACGCGTGGCAGCCCTGGCAAATCCAGCGGCTGGATTATTCCAACTCGTCCACCATGGGCCGTGCGGGGTCGAGGAAAGAATCGTCCTGGGGGCGCTCGCGATAGGCCGGCAACCGCGACGACCCCTCATCAATGGGCGTCTCGCGAAACTCCTCCTCCCCGGGGGCGTCGGGCCGGGAAACCTGCACCGCCGGCTGCTTGCCATACAGGTCGCGGCGCCTGCCGCCCTGCTTTTCGCCCTGGGGCTTTCCCCCCCGCTGCGGCCCACCGCGCCCGCGGGAACCACCACGCTCTCCCCGGCCGCGCCCATCGGGCGCGTCGGGAACGGCGGTGTTGCCGGCACCTTCCACCTCCACCACGACGTAGCGATCCGGCTCGCGACCATGGCTGGAGGTCACGATCCCCCGGTAGCTCTTGAGGAGGTTGTGGATCACCTTGCGGTCGTGGGCCGACATCGTTGGCAGGGCCACGCTGCGCGAGGTCCGCAGCGCCTTGTCGGCCGCGTTGCCCGCCATGCGCTCGAGCTGCTCCTCGCGCTTCTCGCGATAATCCCCCACTTCCAGCTTCACCGGCGGACATCCCTCGATGAGCTGGGGAAGAACGCGCGAAACGACATGTTGGAGCGCCTCGAGCGTCTGCCCCTGGCGACCGATGAAGATCGGAGGCTCCGGCGCATCGATGAAGGCCACCAACTGGTTGTTCTCCACGCCCACTTCGCACGTGCTGCCGGGCTGAAAGCGGCTTACCAACCCATTGATCCACTCTGAAGCCGCCTGCACATAGCGCGCGGATCCCGCCTCCACCACATAGAGCACCGCCTCGCCGGCCTTCTCCGAATCCGGGAGTCCCGCTTCCTCTTCGACCAGGCTTTGCAGATCCTGCTCGTCGGGTTCGTATTCCTCGATGACGGTCAATTCCGACTCGGGCACTTCAAGCTCTTCGGCCGCCCTGCGGATGGCCTGCTGTTGCGAGCGGGCCACGACTTCGATCGTTCTCATGGGTCTGTCTTCCTGTCTTCATCGGCGAGTGGCCCCTGCACGGAACCCGTCGCGACGGTTATGGAGTATCCCCCGCCGTGGAAGTCCCTTGCCGGAGGGGGGAAGCTTGTCGTTGCGGCCGGCGGGGCAGGCGCGAGCCCCGCCAGGCCGGTTCAAGGTCACGCATTCTTCACGGGCACGCCCGCGGCGGGAGCCTCGGGCATCGTGCCCAGATGATGCACGGCGACGTAGCGCTTGGTCAATGCCGTGTGCCCGATCTGCCAGACGTTCTGGATGAACCAGTAAAGCATCAGCCCCGCGGGCATCATGTACAGGAAGAAGATGAACATGATCGGCATCATCACCATGATCTGCTTCTGCATCGGGTCGGTGATGTTCGCCGCCATCATCTTGGAGGTGATGTACTGCGTCCCCGCCATCAGCAGCGGCAGGATGTTCAGCGCATCCCAGCCGAGAAGCGGCAACGCGAATCCGAACGGGATCAGCCGGTCGGGCTCCGTCAGGTCCTTGATCCAGAACCACGACTGGCCACGCAGTTCCACGGCCTGGTCGAGAAGGATGTAGAGCGCGAAGAAGATGGGAATCTGCAGCAGCATCGGGAAGCAGCCACGCAGCATCCCCAACGGGTTGATGTTGTGCTCGCGATAGAGCTTCATCAGCTCCTGGCTCTTCTTCGCCGCGTCGTTCTTGTACTTCTCGTTGATCTGCTCGACGAAGGGGCGAATGCGGTTCTGCTCCGCCATCGTCTTGGCCTGGTTCAGGATCGCCCAATGCGACAGGGGATAGAGCGCCGTCTTGACCGCCAGCACCAGCAGGATGATCGCCCAGCCCCAGTTGCCCACGTGGCCCTCGAACCAACGAAGCATCGAGAGCAGCAGGAGGCAGATCGGGCGCACCCATGTCTGCCCCAGGGGCATCTCGCCAAACACCACCCGCGAAACCGGCAACGCCCCCTCGATCATCGGGACTTCCATCGTCGCCAGAAGCGTGTAGTCCTTGGGGCCGGCGAACAGCGTGTAGCGCATCGTGCGCGTCTCCCCCGGCTGCAACTGCGCCGCGGGATGGTCCACGATCGCCGAGAGGGGCGGCACGATGCCCCGCTGCATGTACTCCGGGGAGATGTTGCGCCGCGCCACCAGCCACTCCACGCGGCTGGCCGGGTTCTCCGGGTGCGGGATGATCAGCGTGCCAAAGTACTTCGATTGCAGGCCCGCCCACGCGATGCTCGATTCGTAGGACACCGGATCGTCGTCGACGGAGACGTGCTTGATGCGCATCGCCGATCCCACCGACGCCACGCCGGTGATGTACCCGTGCGTGCGATCCGCCGCGACCGGCTGAAGGAACCCACCCTTCCAGCCAAGGCCCCAGCCGAATTGGGGATCCCCGATCGCCGTGCGCGCCTCGCCGTTGCGAATCTCCAGCTCCATGTCAACCAGGTAGCTGTCCATCGGGATGCGATAGGTGCGCACCACCTGCAAGTCATCGAGCACCGGCGAGGTGAACCGCACCGTCGCGACACCCTCCGACTCGCTTGCCTCGATATCGTGGACGACGTTGTTGAACCGCGTCAGGTTTCGACCCTCCAGTTGGAGGGGAAGCTCGCGCCCACCGCGCTCCCGGAGCTGCGGGATCAGATCCGTGGCGACGATCTCGCCGCTGCGGTGATCATGCACCTCCGCAACGTATTGCGAGGGCATGATCTCCCAACTGGTGGGAACCCCCCCGAACGCCGTGAAGGTGATCCGCGCAAGATCCGTCTCGACGACATGGACCGGGGCATCCTCAAGGCGCCCTACCTGCACCGGGGCAACATTCCGCAGGTTGCCCGGCTGGCCGTCGGAGGCGGCGCCGATCGAGGACACCGAACCATTGCCGGACCCAAATGCCAAAGGGGTGGTGAGCGCGGCGCGTGCATGCAGTTGCTGGCGCAACTCCACGGCCTTCCGCTCCTGATCTTCCCGAACCGCCGGAAGGACCACAAACGTGACCCACGCGCCCAGAAAGATGAGAATAAACGCAACCCAACGCTTTTCCATGCCGACTCCGGTGTCAAAGGGGGGAACAGGCCGCTTGTGACGTCGGCGAAAGCGATGCCAAAAGCGGGGGGAAGCGTGGGCAACTGTACCTCGCCGTTGCAAGCGAATTGCCCCACCGAGAACTCTTGCGCCCATACCCGGCCAGACTCAAAGCAACACCGCCGGGCGGCATCGTCGCGCCGTCTCCGGGATCAGGCGGCGTCCGCGGGATCCCGCATCCTCAAGACCAGACATGCAAAATGACCCTTCAGGCATCCCTTTCACTGGTATTTCTAGCTTTATCCGTCGGCGCGCTGCTCGCCCAAGCCCCCTCTCCACCGGTTGAAATCGTCGCCCACCGGGGGGCGTCGGCGGATGCACCCGAAAACACCCTCGCCGCCATCCGGGAAGGATGGCGCCAGGGTGCCGATGCCGTCGAATTTGACGTCTGGCTGACCGCCGACCACCGGGTCGTTTTGATGCACGACGAGAAACTGGAGCGCACCACCGGCGCGCCCGGCCTGGTCACCACGTCCACCTGGGCGCAACTGCGCGAGCTCGACGCGGGAAGCTGGAAGGGCCCCCAATGGGCCGGCGAACCCATTCCCCTGCTGGAGCAGGCCCTCAAGACCATCCCCGAGGGCAAACGCGCCTTCGTCGAGATCAAGCACGGCCCGGAAATCGTCCCGCACATCGCCCCCCTCATCCAGGCCAGCGGCAAGGCCCCCCGGCAGATTGTCTTCATCAGCTTCGACCGGAATGTCTGCGAGGCCCTCAAGCGCGAACTCCCGGCCCACGAGGTCCTTCGCCTCTCGGGATTCAAGCAGGACGAGGCCAACGGATCCTACAGCCCCACGATTGACTCCCTGATCGGGCAAGCCAAGGCCGCCGGCCTGGAAGGCCTCGACCTGAGCTGGCGCGGCCCACACGACGCCGAGTCCGTCCAGCGCATCAAGGACGCCGGGCTCTTCTTCGCCGTCTGGACCGTCAACACCCCGGAAGACGCCCAATCGATGGCGGCCTTGGGTGCCCAGAGCATCACCACGGACCATCCGGGCAATGCCCGGGAATGGGTCGCCGCGGGGAGCGGGGAATAATTTCGAACCCGCCCGCGCACGCGGGGGCGTCCCATCGTGCTTGCGTTGAGGTGCCGGAATCCGCCCTCTAGTTGGAAATCAAGAACGCTCCCGGTGGGAGGAACACCGAATGCTCCTGACGCCACGCCTCATCCTGAGACCCTACCTCGAACGCGACGAAGCGGAACTCGCCGCAATCCTTGGCGACCCGGAAACCATGAAGTGGTGGGACGAACCCCTCGATCGCGAGGAAGTCCACGAATGGCTTCGGCGTTCCAGGGCCGAGCAGGAGCAGGGGCGCCTGGGGCGCCTGGCCGTGCGCCTCGCCACGACGGGTGAACTGATTGGCGACTGCGGCATCCTGCCCATGGAGATCGAGGGCCGGGAAGTCCACGACATGGGGTGGATTATCCTCCCCAAGCACCAGCGGAAGGGCTACGCCAAGGAAGCCGGCTGCGCCGTGCGCGACCACGCCTTCGAATATCTCGGCCTGTCGGCCCTCCATGCCAACATGCCCGTCGAGCACGTCGCCTCGCGCCGCGTGGCCGAAGCCATCGGCATGCGCGAACTCCGGCTCTTTAACAACCCCAGGAACTGGAACAGGGAAACCGTGTTGTACGTCGTGGAGAGAAAGAAGTAGTTCCACCCGTTGAACTTCACCGGCTCCGCCACAAACCCCAAACCGGAATGTCCGACCTGAATTCCTCAAGCACCGCCGCCTCGTATCGCCTGATCAGGACGCCGAGCGTCGTGGCGTATCTCCATCGCGAGTGGGAGTCCCACGCACCGGAACTGGAGGGCCTGCTGGACAAGGTCCTCGCAACTCCGGGAGACGTGCGGCGGGGAGGAAGCGGACAAGGCGTGACGGCCCTGCGCGAGATGTGGGGCGGCCAGTTCTTTGTGAAGGCCTACCTGCCCGGGCGATGGAGTCGCCGGCTGCGCGACCTGTTCGGGCGGGCGCGGGCGCTGCGCGAGTGGCGATGCAACGTGGACGCCGCCGGCGCGGGTGTCGCCCTGGCCCCCCTGGTGTTGGCACTCAGCGAACGGCGCTCATGGAACGCGCGGCACCTGGTCATCACGGCACCCGCCACGGGCATTCGGGTCAGCGACATCCTTGATGGGTACCTCGAGAGCCCGGTCGAGATCGATGCATTGGCGCGCATGATGGGGCGCGAACTGGCGCGGCTTCACCGCGTGGGCTTCTTCCATCGGCACTTCAAGGCCACCCACCTCTTCCTCCAACCCGACCACTCCTTCGTGTGCATCGACCTGGAGAGCAGCCGGGTGCTGAATCCCCTCCCGAAACAATTGCGGGAGGAAAACCTCGGCCAGATACGGCGAAGCCTGGAGAGATACCCCGTGACCAGGGGGCGCTTCGAAGTGCTAAGGGCCGCCTACAACCACGCGTGGGATTCGCCTGACTGAGCAATTCTCCAACGGAACCCATCAAGTCACATCGCCGTGAGCATCTCAAGTCGCTTCCCCTGAGCATGGCTTGGGTCGGCGCCAACCAGATAACGGGTTTGGAGCGCATGTCGTCAAACGCGAGGAAAAATTACGAGCCCCCGGTAAAATGGCAAGAAATCCATGAATATGCCCAGCCTGCGGTTGACAGGGAAGTCCAAACATCGGATCCTCATCCAAGTTTTTTTGTCGCTCCCAAAGTCGGGGTCGAAAACCATGATTGTAAACATGGCTGGAATCCGCCGTTCGGTAAGCGCATGGCTGTTCCCCTTCATCCTTGCCGTGCACATTGGCTCATGGGCATCCGATCTGCCTGTGGAACCACAGGTTCTGGGGAGCGACACCGTCGGATCCGCGGATCTTGGCGACAACCGAGTCTACCCGCTCGGCGTGGTCAATGTGGGTGCCAGCCCTGTCCCGCGGGCCATGGCGGCCAGCGTTGACGAGAATACGATCTATGTTATTTCCGACAAGATCCCGGGGCAGATCACGCTGTACGACGTGGAGAAGGAGCGGCGCGCGGGCGTCGTGTCGGTTTCCAATCTGCCGCTGACTTCCATTGTTGTGTCGCCGGATGGTTCCTTGGTGTTTGCCACTGCCGGAACCGGCAAGGCGCAGGTGGAATGCGTTGATACAACAGCGCACGAGCACACCGGCACGCTGGTCTTGTCGAGAAACGTGGGCCCCATCACGACCGCCGCCCCCGCGCCGGGCGCCAACGGCATCCTGTTCGGATCGGGCGTGCCAGGTGGGGGAATCGTCGTCGTCGATGCCACCACCTTTGAGGAAGTCGCGACGTTGCCCCTGCCCGTATCGGTCGGGGGACTTCATTCGGTGTCGGTGCTGGAGGATGGCAGCACGGCGTATTTTCTGAGTGATTCCAAGCCTGCTCGTATTGTGAAGGTGGACTTGGATTCGCTGGCCACGACAACGATTGTATTGGGCACGGAGAGCAACAACGCGCGGTCGATCGTCGCGGGGCGGGTTGATGGGGTCGTGAAGTTGTTTGTGGGCGTGGAGGTTTCTCCTCGTTCAATAGTGGTCGTTTATGGCGTACACGGAGCATTGGAGGGAGCTGTCACAATTCCGGAATACTTTGCCATTCCCCTTTGCGGAGTATTCGACAGTTCGGAACAAAAGGCCGTCTTTGCCACATCCTCCAACGCCATGATAGTGGAGGTCTTTGGCTCGGATCTTTCTCTTAGGGCTTCAATGGCCGACCCCTTTGACTGGCTGGGGGTTGCCACCATCTTGCCCGGACGGCGAGAGGTGTGGTTTGGGGAGGTCGGCTCGGGGTATCGCTCGGGGCGCATCGGAAGATTTAACCTTGATCGGGGTGCCCGGCCGAGGGTTATCCCGCAACAAGTCCGGACAGGGGCTTATTCGGAGGCGCAGGATGTGGTATTTTTCCCCAATGGCTCCCTATTGGAAAAGCGCGATCCGGAAACAATGGAGGTGGTTGCGCAATCCCCGCCCCCCTCAATCCCC
>CAYTRP010000101.1:0-2172 GCA_964440195.1 uncultured Candidatus Sumerlaeota bacterium | reverse complement strand
GGTTGGATCTCGTGTCATTGTGGCTGGCGGCATTGCTCCCAACAGTACTCCCTACCGACTTGCACTGCGGACAAATACCTCAGATACTTTGGAGGAAATCACAATACGGCTCATAGATGGAATCCGTCCATCTCTACCCGGCGATTCGGGATTCAAGCAAGGATCGCTTGTCTCGGTTGACGGTGAGAACGCCTATCTCGCCGCCAAGACGGCCAGCGATTTTCACCTGTTTCGGTTCGATCTTGAGCACTTGAATGTTCAAGCGGTCTCGCCCCCATTGCCATCTCGGTCATCGCATCATGGAATCCCTTCCATCGACCTTGCAGCCAATCGGCTTTACTACGGCTATTTTGACCGGGTGTCATTGGATTATTATGGAGTTGTGCAAGAGTATGATCTTGAGACACTGCAAGTGCTGCGCACGTTTGTCACGCCTCCATTCCGCAGTGTGTCGTCCAGCACTCGGGGCAGTGCCTCGACAATCCTTCTTCCATCCAGGGGCGAATTATTCTTCGTGGTGCCGGAAACGAGCAACGTCACCCCGGCACTTCACGATACCTTCATCATTGATCTGGAGGCATTTGATAATAAGTCTTCCTTCAAGCTCTGCTCCGGTTCGGGAGCGTTCGCCATTCCTGGAGCCGAGCCCCACCAAGTGATAGTCACCCTTGATGGTGGCGGGATGGGTGGATTGGGGACATTCGATCTGGACACAAGACTGATTATCTGGGCCGCGAAAACAACACAGTCCGGCTACTTGTCCGATTTCCTTTTCCATGATACCCTTCGGGATCGTGTAGGGGCCAGAATGTCATCGCATCCCAGATGGCTTGAGTCCTTTGACATCCCCCTGCGCAAACACTCCGGCATTGTTGAAGGCTTGTGGGCCAACGAGAGAACGGGCGCCTTTGCCTATGGATACTCCGGCGCCCAAAAGGCTCTGGTTATTGATCGGACAGAATTCCCCCATCACATGGATCGCCATCCGAATGCCAATTTTGTCGTGTTTGATGCCGACAGGAAAGGCTACATCCAAGCGGTGGATGTCCCTCTCCCGACGCTTGATGTCATGACGGTTCTGGCATATGATGACCTGAACGACGTTGCCTATGTCGCGGCTTCCGGGAGTGGGGATTACAATGAATGGACACAGATTCTTCGGGTTGATCTGGAGGATGCATCAGTGACTGGAAGCCATCGAGTTGGTTCTCGTTCGGTGCCTGTCACGGCTTTGGCCCTCGACCTTCAAAGCGCATCGCTCCTTGCGTGGATTGATGAGTCACCACCAAGGCTCGTGCGGTTGAATGCGGACACCCTGGAAGAGATCGAGAGCCTTGCAATGCCTCATGGGGATGCGGGGGTGCATACAGGAGCGATCGTTCACGGGCACAATCTCGCCTTGCTGGCGAAAGCGGGCGCTCCGGGATCGATTATTCGCGTGCAGGTCAACCCCCTTCAGCGCTTGGGAGAGGAATCACTTGAGGGAGAAACAAGCATTCCCAAAGGGGGCATCAGTATTGATCCCAACACATTGCAGGCCGTGATGCTCACCAGTAGCGGCCAGATTTTCGCCTTCGACGCGAGCAATCCCAATCTCTTCGATGATACTCCACCGATCGAATACGAAGGAGCCGGATCCGCATCGGGTTTGGGGATGACAATTCGACATCTCCACGGAACATCGATGGTGGATATCGCCCTACAAGGCTCGCATGTCTTCCGCGTCGATACCGCCTCCCGCACTTTTATCGGCAACACTCAGGCGCTTCCCGTCAACGTCGCCCTCGGCGGTGCCGCGGGCCTGTTCCCTCAGCCGGGCCGTATTCAAGCCGTCAACCGCAGCCTGCAATCATGGTCCACCAGCACCGCAGAACAGATCAACCTGATGCCCGTCACCATTCCACATTGGGGTGAGCTTGCCGATGTCCGCGTGCACTCTCACAAGGCGGCGGGAAACCTGCGCGTCGCGATCTATGCAGCGAGCCCCTCGGAATCGCTTCTGTGGACGTCACCGCTCATTGCCAACACAGCCGAGGGCGAGGAGGTCGTCTTCAGTATTGCCGATGGCACGCCGAGCAGCTTGACCCTGAGCCCGGGAGATTATCGTCTCGCCTGGGTCACCGACACGCATGAGCAAGTCATTAGCCACACGTCGGGCGGACAGAGTCTCGC
>CAYTRP010000100.1:0-9584 GCA_964440195.1 uncultured Candidatus Sumerlaeota bacterium | reverse complement strand
TTTTCAACATGGCGTGTCCGTGCGGGCGGACCTGTCCCGTTGACAAAAACGGCCACGGGAAACCGCAAAGTGCCATAGAATGATGATTTCATTGTGGTTGTGTTTGCGCACGTTTTCCCCGTGGCCGTTCTGGGATTCGGGCAGGAGACCGCGCAACCACTGGATTACCAGTGCCTGCTCATGGATGAACAAGTGGCTCCAAGCCGTTTGGGAATGGTGAGGCACGGCCGTCCCGCGGGATCTTCCGGGCTTATTCCCGTCCTGTTTTGGCCTTCAGCCCTGTGATGAACGGATTGGTCGCCGTGGATCCACGCACGGCTTCGAAATCCTCATCCCGGGCGGTGTTGTCACCGTCCGAGCCGTAACCCAGTCGCGCTTCTTCGCCGAATTCCTTCTCGCCATCGGCGAGTATCTTCTTGGTCAAGCTCTCCTCCAGCTTTTGATGGGTGGACTGCATTTCCGCGATTTGGTCGTGGGTGAGTTCGTCCAGGTTTCTCCCGAAGCGTTCCTCGGCAATCGTGCGCACCCACGCCCACGAATCCTCCGCATACGCCCGGGCCATCTGCTCCATCATTCCCTGCAATTCCCGAATGGAACTCACGCCTCCGTTCTCCAGTCGAGTCATCGCCTCGTCAAATCGTTCGCGGTTGACGAGCATGCCTCCGATGTCGCTCCACGCGCGACTGCCCTTGGCTCCCGGCGAGATCTTCATGGACGCGGATCCGGCGGCCCCGAGCCGGCGAAGGATCTCGCCATGGAGATACCGGTCGATGCCGGAGGCGTAATCCTTCGCTCCCTTGCGGAGAAGGAGCCGCTTGATGAGCAGTCCGTTGTATCGGACGGTCTTTTGGCTCTTGTCCGTCGAGTCCGCCAATTCGCCGAGAATCCTTTCGCCCTCCAGCATGCGTCCCGCCGTGAAGGGACTGAAGACGTCGAAGTGGATTTGGTCGCGCTTGTGCGTCGCCTTGCGGCGGTCCCGCTTTGGCCATTTGTCGCCGTCGCGCACGGTTCCGACGGTGGCCATGTTCATGGCGGGCGTCAGCGTGGTTCCCTCGTCCTCGGCCGTGATGTAGGAGAAGGGGAAGGGGCTGCCGTCAAAGTTTGTCATGTTCTTTCCCATCACCACGCAGAATGGCCCCACGACCGAGGGCCATAGCATGTAGGATCCGGACGCGGTCTTGCTGCCGCGCTCGACGATGCCCTGGTGCACGGGGCCGAGCTTGTACATGTGGTTGCTTTGGTTTGTGGCGCTTCCGGCGTTGTAGAATGAGAAGACTCCCGCGATCAGGAGGGTCGAGCGGTGGTGGGTGACCGTGTAGGGGCCCGCGAGCGCGGCGACCACCTCGCTGTGGAATCCCTCGCAATTGGCGAAGAACAGGGCGTTCTCCGCACTGAAGGACTTCCCGAGTCTTGTGCCCTGCCCGACGAAGACCTTGTCCAACATCGCGCCCGTGTCCACCGAGGCCCCCTCGGCGATGATGAAGTGATCCGCGACGACGCCGGCTCCCACGAATGTGGGCGCGCCCTCCTCGCTGAGGATGGTGCCATCGCGCAATCGCATCGCCCCCCGGATCGCCGCGTGGGGTCCCATGCGCACATTCTCCAATTCCGGTACGTTCTCGACCACCGCGCAAGCGCCGACGGCGCCACGATCGGACTTCACGGCCCGCACATGGTCGCCGATCAACTTCTCGAGGGCGCCGACCGCCCTGGGCCTCCAGCGATGAAGCGCGAGCAGCGCCGCCGTCTGGCTTGTCAGCCCATCATGGAGCGTGACGTTCCGGCCACCTCCTTCATTCACGGCTTCCACCTCCACGCCGTTGCCAAAAGTGGCGCCCGGCAATGTCCGGTAGCTGCCAATGTTGACGAGGACCGCGTTCTCCCCGACATCGAGATTCCGCAGCTCGCCGTGGATGTTCACGACACGGACATGCGCGCCCATGGTCACATCGGAGAGCGTGGCGCGCACAATCTCGGAAGGGCCGCACGCCGAGGAACCACCCAGGGCATCGAGACGAACCCGCCCGCGAAACACGACGTCACGGATGCAGGCGAGGTCCGTGTCATTCGTGATGGACACTTCCGTCCACGCGTCCGACCGGCACCCGGCGGCCATGAGTCGACGGATCTCTTCATCGGTGAGGGGACGACAAGAAGGCATGCGACGACCTCCCGGGAGGGGAATCTGGTGGGTTTCCGGGAAGGGCGCGGCTGCATTGCCCCGGCTCGGGAGTCACCCGGAAGTGCCTCGCGAAATCGGGGTCAACGCCCGCATTTCTCGCGCACCCACCCCGAGGGTGTCGAGGCGAATCGCCGGTACGGCGGCCGGTCAGGAGTGGCCCGGGCGGGAACACAGAGGACTGTTTCGCCTTTACACCCACGGATAACTATCCTATTGAGTATCTGGGTTTCCGGGAAAGCGAGATCATTGTTTATCCATTGCTAACACATCGCATCCCAAATGGAGGACGTGACATGGCCGGCAATCTGAAGGTTCGCAAGTGCAAGTCGGCGGAGGAGGTCGCCCTGGTTGCGGCATCCGTCGTCGCGGACGCCATCAAGAGGAACCCTCGCCTGGTGCTGGGCCTTGCCACCGGCTCGACGCCCGAGGGCGCGTACGCGGAGCTTGGCCGCAGGTGCAAGGCGGGGGAGATCACGATGGCGAAGGTCACGACGTTCAACCTCGACGAGTATTGGGGGCTTGATGGCGACCACGACCAGTCCTACCGCCACTTCATGAACGAGAAGCTCTTCAGGCACGTCGACATTCGGCCATGGAACACGAATGTGCTCAATGGCGCCGCGCGCAACCCGATGCTGGAGTGCGCGGCCTATGAGCAGCGCATCCTCGCCGTGGGCGGCGTTGACCTGTGGCTCCTTGGAATCGGCGGCAACGGACACATTGCCTTCAACGAGCCCGGCAGCGCGGTGGACAGTCGCACGCGTCTTGTCAGCCTGACGCAGTCCACGATCGATGCGAACAGCGATGGGCGGTTCTTCGCCGATGCCGCCGAAGTGCCGCGCTGCGCGCTCTCCGCCGGCATCGGCACCATCCGCGAGGCGCGTTCCATCATCCTGCTCGCGACCGGCGCCAAGAAGGCACCGGCGGTGGCGGCGGCCATCAACGGCCCCTTCTCGCCCGACTGCCCGGCCAGCCTTCTCCAGGACCACCTGGACTGCACCTTCATTGTGGATGAGGCGGCGGCATCGCGGCTTGTCTGACGGGTGTGGGCGGGCGCCTTGGCGGGTTGACTTCCAGATGGGCGGGCAATCGCCCAGGGACAGGGGGAATTCCCATGCACAGAGATGAGATTTTGCAACGCGTGAAGAAGGTCGTGTCGGAGGTCCTTGAGACTCCCCCCGGGAACATCAGGGAGGAGCACGCCTTCACGAGGGACCTTGGCGCGGAGTCCATCCAATCCGTCGAGCTTGTCGCGGGATTCGAGGAGGAGTTCGACATCGAGATGGACGAGGATGAGGCGCTGCAGGTCCAGACTGTTGGCGATGCGGTGGGGTTCATCTCCAAGTACGTGAAGTAGCCAAGCGGTCGCGAGAAGATTGCGGAGGCCGGTATCTTGAGCCTTGTGCCGATGTTCATGGAACAGGCGCGTCGCGCGCCCCGCCGGATTGTGCTCCCTGAATCGGGGGACGCTCGCATCCGGCAGGCGGCAGGGCGACTGGCCGCCGAGGCGATCGCCCAGCCGGTGCTTGTCATCGATTCGCGGGATGCGCCCCGCGACATGCCACCATCCGTCCCGGTTGTGTCGGCGGCGCAGGAAGACCGGACAAGGCGCTACGCGGCGCGGTACGCGGCCGAGCGGGGCGTGAAGGAGGGAGTCGCCGCGCGGCTCATGAGGAAGCCCCTCTTTTTCGGGGCCATGATGGTTGCCGAAGGAGATGCGGATGCCATGGTCGCGGGCGTGGAGACTCCCACGGCCCAGGTCATTTCGGCAGCGGGTCTCTGTGTGGGCTACGCGCCGGGAGTTTCGTGTGCCTCGAGCTTCTTCGTCATGGTCCTTCCGGGCGAGCCCGAGCGCGTGCTGGTCTTTGCCGATTGCGCGGTGGCGGTGGAGCCCTCCGCCGAGGATCTCGCCGGGATCGCCGTAACCACCGCCCGGAATGCCAGGAGCCTGCTGAACTTGGAGCCACGGGTCGCGATGCTCTCGTTCTCAACCCATGGGAGCGCGCAGCATCCCCTTGTCGAGAAGGTCATTGCGGCGACCAGACGGGCGCGCGAACTCGCGCCGGAACTCATCATCGATGGAGACGTGCAACTGGATGCGGCCATCGTGGAGAGCGTGGCGCGGAAGAAGTGCCCGGAGTCCCCCCTCGGGGGCCAAGCCAATGTGCTGGTGTTTCCGGATCTCAATTCCGGGAACATCGGCTACAAGCTCACCCAGCGCCTTGCGGGCGCGGCGGCCATCGGTCCCATCATGCAGGGTTTTCGCAAGCCAGTGAACGACCTCTCGCGCGGGGCGTCGGTCGACGACATTGTCCTCGTCTGCGCGCTGGCATCACTGCAGTGCACCTGATTCCAACGGCCCGTTGATTGCGCCACACGGTACAGACCGATGAGGATACTTGTATTGAATTGCGGGAGTTCCTCCATCAAGTATCAGGTCATTGACGGAGGGACGGAAGTCCCGGAGATATCAGGCCTTCTCGAATGCATCGGCGAGAAGCAGGCGCATATTCGGCACCGGGACACCAGGCGCCAGTTGATAGAGGATTGTCACGCGCCGGACCATGTTCACGCCATGGAGGTCATCCATCATGCACTGGAGGACTCGCCCGGCGGGCTCGACATTCATGCCGTCGGCCATCGCGTGGTCCATGGCGCCGAGCACTTCATCTCTTCGGTCCGAATCGACGGGGAGGTCGAGGCGGCGATCGAGAAGTGCTCCGAACTCGCCCCCTTGCACAATCCACCAAACCTGACGGGGATTCGCGCCGCCAGGAAGCTGTTCCCAGGGGTTGAACATGTCGCGGTTTTCGACACGGCGTTCCACGAGTCGATGTCGCCCGAGGCATGGTGCTACGCGCTGCCGTGGGAACTGTACAAGAAGCACGGCATCCGTCGTTACGGATTTCACGGGACCTCGCATCATTACGTGATGCTCCGGGCTTCCGAGTTGATGGGGATTCGCGCGGACGAGTTCACGGGGATCACGTTGCATTTGGGCAATGGCTGTTCGGCGACCGCCATCCAGAATGGCCGGAGTGTGGACACGTCGATGGGGCTGACGCCCCTGGAGGGCCTGGTCATGGGGACCCGTTGCGGCGACATCGATCCGGCAATTCCCTTTTTCATGGCGGACAAGGAGGGGCTGTCCTTCAAGGAACTCGACGACATGCTCAACAAGCAAAGTGGCCTGAAGGGGATTTCCGGGTTGTCCAACGACGTTCGCGCCCTGGAGGGGGCCGCGCTGGAGGGTGACGAGCGCGCGGACCTTGCTCTTCGAGTGTATGCCCGCCGGGTCCGCAAGTATGTCGGCGCGTACCTCGCGATGCTGGTCAGGCCCCGTGCGATCGTGTTCACGGGTGGTGTTGGGGAGCACGACGCGTTTATGCGGCATCGGTCGGTGGTCAATCTCGAGCATCTGGGTGTCTGCCTCGATGCCACCGCGAACCGCGACCTGCATCTGGAGGGGGACATTTCGACGCCTGCCTCCCCCTTGCGGATACTGGTTGTGCCAACCCGTGAGGAATTGATGATCGCCCGCGAAACGCTGGCGGTTCTTCGGTCGGGCCAGCCGCCGTTGATGACCGGGATGACAGAGTTCAAAGTGGGGCACGCATAGGTGGACCGGCAGGCGTCGCGTGGGGGGCGGAATGATTTTGTAAGGCAAATAATGTCAGTCATTTAGACCTCGGACTCCAAGCATCTTTCATCCGCCTCAATTTACGGCTTGACGACGCAACGGCAGGTTGCTTGAGTACGGATCGTTGATGGGCAATTTGCAGGTTTTAGTGCCAAGGTCTAGCAGGGAGAGTCGATCTTGAGAAAGAGATGGCACATCCTGACGCTACTAAGCGTTGCGACGCCCGTTCTGGCCTCCGCCAGCATTGTGGGCATCGCTGAAACCAAGGAAGGCAGCTACACGGTTGTGCGCGGCGAAAACGAAACCGTATCCGCCCGCGCGCAGACGCCCGTCCTGCTGAACTCTTCCGACCGTGTGGCGACTCGCGATACCGAGGTTCGAATCCGTTTGATAAACGGCTCGGCCGTGGTCCTGCGCGAGGGAGAGGTCTCCTTCCCCTCTGCCGATGTGATCCGCGTTCACAACGGCGAAGCAGCCGTTTCGTTCCCGGAAGGCAGCGAATCTGTTGTGGAGGCCGGCGATTATCGCTTTCTTCCCTCCGAGGCTGCGTCCGGCCATGCGTCGAGTCTCGTTGTCGCCAACAAGAATGACGAGTCTGTTGCGGTTCGTTCCCTTCGCGGCCAGTTTTCCGTGAAGGATGCGGACAATGCGGCGGTTGCTCGCATTGAGTCGGTGAATCCGGCTTCGTCGATGTTGGTGGCCAGCGGGAGCTACGGCTTTGCCGGTTCGGACTTCACCGGGGCATCCGCGGTCCACAGGCCTGATTTCTTCTACGCTTCGAGGCCGTCATTCCAGTCCGCCGATCCGGTTTCGACGACCACAACCGTCGCGTCCCAGCCCTCCGCCGTGACGGAGACAGTCGTGGCCTCCACGGGGACTCCGGCGGTGAATCCGGCTCGTCCCGTGGCACCCGCCCAGCAGCAAGGCGAGGAAGTGGTGGGGACTGCGGCCCTTTATCCTGGGAGCATCCTCCTGCCGACGATTTCGTTGCGCGATGACCTGACGACCTATGATCTGACGCAGCCGACGACGAGCTTCGTCACGGAGCCGGGTGATCGTCCGCCGAGGCCTCGTCGTTAGTCTCCGCCCCGTGGGCGTATTTTGCTCCGCAGCCCTTGACCACCACCGCCTTCGGACACATGTCTGAAGGCGGATTTTTTCGCACGCATCCAGAGTCCGTCGGGAGGCGGAATGCCAAACCATTCTGGGCCCCAATTTCGACGCCATGTACGGCCGCTTCTTGCGCTGGTGGCAGTGGTGGGAATCGGCTTGTGGGCGATCTCCAAACGTGCAAGGACGATGGAGTTGGGTGCCTTTCTCGACTACGAACAGCATCCGGCCGATCTGGCCGAACTTCTTGAATCCCCCGGGCAGCCTGCCCGGGTTCCTCCCGCGGCCGAGGCGATGGTGTTGGTTGCCGGATTCTATGGCGAGGTTTTCTTTCCACCCGATGACCGAAAGGCGGCGGGCTGGGCAGCACGCGCGCTGGAGGTCCGGCCCCTGGAATCCGGCCTTTGGGTTGTCCTTGCGCGCCATTTGTTTTTTTCCGGCCAAGTGGATGAGGCGCGGGTCGCCCTGGAGCGGGCGGACGAACTCGATCCCAATTACCCCCGTCAGCGGCTGGCCGCCATTCGCCTTTGGACGCTCATGGGCGAGAAGGACCGTGCGGGGGCCCTCGCTTCGCAGATTGGCCGCCTTGGGTTTCGTGAACGGGGCGAAGCCGCCGCGGAGTTGATCCGTGCAGGTTGGTCCCGCGCGGATATCTTCAGGCAGCTCGATGGTCCCCTCCTGAGCGACCCCGAGATCGTGGAGCTTTTGAATCTCCTCAAGGCGAGGAGGCCCGGGGAGGCACGAGCACTTCTCGATGCGATTCCAACATCGCGCCTTGCCGCCAGCAGAGTCCTCAGAAGCGCGGCTTCACGGCACGCCGTGGATGCCGTGTTGCTCGACCAGATCGAGCGAATCTGGCACCTTGAAAGACCGAAGGCCCCCTCCTCGCCGCGCTTCCCCGATGATTCTTCCAATCTGATGCTGGCGTTCGAAGCCCCTCCCCTCGCCATGGGATGGCAGGGCCCCCCCGTTGAAAACTGGGTGCTCCTTCGCCCCCGCCAGATTGAGGAACCGGGCACACTCGGTTCACCATCAACCAGCATCAACGGCCTTGAAGTTCAGTACCGGGACACGCCGGATGAGAGTCGGCGCGTTTCCCGGTGGACCTTCTACCGGTTTCCTTTGGCTGCCGGCGAGCGGCTTGATGTTGCGATGCGGTGTCGCACCTATCCTTCCGACCGCTCCGCGGCGAAGATCATCGCCACGGACGGACGGCAACGCATTGAAAGCAATACGACCGAGCTGCGAACGGACCTGATCCAGACACTCTCCCTGAGTTTTCCACCAAGGGATGCCAACAGGGTGATAACCCTTCAGCTTGAGCGAACACGTGCCCGCAGTATCTTTGATACAGAGGCGGAACTGGCTGTTCATTCACTCAACCTGGTCTCCAACCCTGCTTCGGGGGAGGCCCCGCAATGAGCAAGAAGGAAACCTATGCATCGAGTCCCCGGTGGATCGTCCATGGTGACCAACTTGCGATCATTGTCGCCGGTGCCGTCTTGTTTGGGGGAAGCATCACGAATGGATATGTCGATTCGCCGGACGCGCGCACCTTGGCGTGGATGGGGTGCGCGCTCCTTGGCGTCTGGGGGATTCTGGGGTGGGTTGCGGGGCGGTGGGACGGTGCCGGGCAGCGCTCGCTTCGGATCCTTGCCGCCCTGTTTGTCATCGTAACCGCCATTTGCGGCATTCAGCTCATCCCGCTGCCGACGTCGCTTGTGACCGCCCTTCAGCCCGAGTGGCGCCAGTCCATCGAGACCCTGCGGTCGATTGGGGTGGAGGTTCCCGTTTCCATTCCCCTGGCCCATGTGCCCGAGCGGGCCTTGCGGTCCTGGGACCAGATGGTTGCTTCGCTGCTTTTTTTCCTCGGGGTTGCCATGCCGGCTTCGCGGGGGCGTTCGGGCCTGCAACTCTTGTGGGTGTTGGCGGCGTTCTCCGTTCTCGAAGGTCTCGCCGCGATGACGGCCATAGGAGTTTCCGGCCGTGTCAGCGGCACGATTTACAATCCCAACCACTCCGCCGCCGCCATCCTCCTTGGTCTGCCGGTGTATTCGATGCTTGTCTATGATTCCTGGCGCGAGCGCGCGGTTGGATACACTCCCCTGACGTCCGATTGGCGCACCATGCTGATGCTCCTCGTCGGTGCCGGGGCGCTGATTGGATGGCTGTCCACGCTTTCGCGTGGGTCTCTCCTGATGGGAGGCCCGGTGGTGGCTTTCTGGGCTTTCCACGAGGCGCGGGGAACGTTGATGCGCGAGCGCAATCAATTGCGACGCTCCGCGCGCGGCAACGATGGTCCGATGGTTCTCGTCGCCGTCGTCTTGATATTGGTTGTTTGTGCGGTTGTCGTCTTCGAGGCGCTCTTCGCCCGCCTGTCGGAACTCGAAGCCGGCTCCAGCAGCCGCATCGACAGTTGGCGCGCGACCCTGATCGGGCTCCAGAACAGCAACTTTTTGGGTCTCGGCCTCGGTGGTGCCGAATTCGCGATGAAGAGGTTTGAAACGACCTCCGGGGCGACGGCCACCGTTTGGTCCCACAACGACTGGGTTCAAATCATCGCGGAAGTGGGCATTGTCGGGATTGTGGCCATCGCGGTCCTCGGCTTCCTGCTCGTTCAGTCCCTGGCGGGGGATTGGCGTCGCCGCTCGC
>CAYTRP010000099.1:6145-9612 GCA_964440195.1 uncultured Candidatus Sumerlaeota bacterium | reverse complement strand
CCTGGCCGTTGGGCCGATGACCTTTCGCGTTGGCCATGACGCGCCGTTTCAAAATTCGAAGGCAGTCGCCGGGCTGCCAGGCAGGAGCCTGGCGCTCCCAAGGTGGATACACTATTTAGAAAATTGATCTACTTCACAATCCTACTTCACAATACGACCTTCGCCTCCGCGTCACTTCTTTCCGTGGATGGCCTGAAACATGACCTCATTGGCGACGACCCAATCGTACAACAGGTGAATGCCCTGCTTGAGGCTCGTCCTGGGCTTCCATCCGAATTCGCGATGTGCCTTCTCGATGTTGCAGACGAAGACCGGCTGGTCCCCCGGGCGCCAATCCGCATACGCCACCGCCATCTTCTTGCCGGAGAACTCTTGCAGGTAGGCGATCAGCTCCCGCAGGGACAACTGGTTGGTCGGCCCGCCGCCGACGTTGTAGATCCTCCCGCCGGTCTTGCCGATGTTGTTCAGCGCCGCCTCGTAGGCGTCGAGCAGGTCCTCCGAGTACAGCGCGTCGCGCACCTGCTTGCCGTCGCCGAAAATCGTCAGCTCGCGGTCGAGCACGCAGCAGATGACGAACCACGCCACCCACCCCTGGTCCTCCATGCCGAGCTGGCGCAGGCCGTACATGCACGACTGGCGGAACACGATCGTCGGGATGCCGTAGATGCGGCTGTAGTCGCGGATGTACTGCTCGGCGGCGCCCTTGGAGCACCCATAGGGCGAGTGGAAGTCCAGGTTCACGTCCTCGCCGATGCCGTCCTTGTAATCCGTGTACTGGTACTTGCCGTTTTCCTCGTGGGTGCGAATCTCCTCCATGCCGCCGTACACCTTGTTGGTCGAGGAGAAGAGGACCCTCGGCTTGATCTCTTGCAGGCGGATCGCCTCCAGCACGTTGAACGTGCCCAGGGCGTTGATGTCGAAGTCCTCGCGCGGGTTGACCACCGACGTGGTCACGGCCACCTGTCCGGCCAGGTGCAGCACGTTGTCCACGTCGCGATGGCGGGCGAACACGTCCTCCATGGCCGCCCGGTCGCGGATGTCAAGCTTCTCGAACGCGAAGGAACCGCATTGGCGCAGCCAGTCGAGGTTGTCCTGCGTTCCCTTGCGCGACATGTTGTCGAGGACCACGACCTCGTGGCCGCGCTCGATGAAGCGCTTGGCGGCGTTGCAGCCAATGAAGCCGGCGCCGCCGGTGATCAGTGTCTTGGGCATTTGGAATCGGTCTCCGGGATGCTTCGTCGGGAATCAATGAACTTGAGGGACGGCGGCGCGCATCTTCACACCGCGATTTTAACCGACAAGACGGACCGGGCGGCGCCCCGGGGGTGTCAAGTGCATTCACCGAATCGCCCTTGACCTTGCCACAGACGGGGGGGCGACTGTTGTCCAATAGTTTGTCGGTCTTTCCAGTGGCTTCATTGGGAGTAGTGCATGAGTGAAACACCCGAGAAGGCGGCTTCCGGCGGTTGGGACCAACCCAACGATCCCCCCACCCCAAGAGGCGATCTTCTTCCCCTGCCGGTCGAGAGGCGCCTCGGCACCCTCGTCCGGATCCTCCTCCCCGTCCTTGTCGTCGCCTTCATCCTGCTGCGGTTGTGGAACTTCACCTACGACGTGCCGCCGTACGCGCCGCTCCTGGGAATGCCGGGCAAGGTGACCACCTACGCCTGGGACGCGGCCGTCTACGCCGACGAGGGGCTCTACGCGCACGATGCCATTGTCTTCGCGCAGGAGGGCAAGTTCTACCTGGCCCGCGACTACAACCAGTTCATCAACCTGCCCCTGCTGCAAATCATCAAGGGATACCTCTTCGCCGTCTTCGGGATCAGCCTGTTCGCCGCCCGCATGATGTCGTTCGTGGGGGCCGTCGGGATGGTGGCCTCGGTCTATTACCTCGTGCGGCGCTACGAGGACCACACCACCTCGCTGTTGGCGGCGTTCGTGGTCGCCGTCAATCATTTCATCTTCGCCTTCAGCCGCTACGCCATCGACGAGGTCCCCGTGGCGTTCCTCGTGACGCTGGCGTTTGCCTTTGCGGTGCGGGTGAGGGGGGAAAGGTGGTGGATCCACGCAATCCTCACCGCCGCCACCTTCGCCTGCGCGCTGCTGGTCAAGACAAACGCCATCTTCGCGACGCCCCTCATCGGCGCCATGGTGATCCTGCAGGAATTGGACGCGAGGAAGATCCTGTCCAAGTTCCTCCTCTGCTCCGCCGTCTTCCTGGCGATCATGGGGGCCTGGTACGTGGCGCTCGTGATCCCGCACAAGAAGGACTTCGTGTACTTCTTCAGCCTCAACGTCGGTATCACCGGCTCCAGCGACATTGGGCACATGTGGCGGGCCTTCGAGGACCACGCCGACCTTCTTCACCTCGTCGACGCAACGGTCCCCCTCGCAGTGCTGGTGATGACGCCACTGCTGATAGTCCTCCATCCGCGCTACAGGCTGCACCCGCTGGTGTATCTCTCGATCCTCTGGTACCTCCTCTACATGGCGATGTACGCGTATTATGGTCGATTTTATCCGCGCTTTTTCTCCATGACGGTCCCCCCCGTCGCCATCTGGGTCGCGGTGACGATGCGCGCGGCGCTCGACCTGCGGGGCCTGCTTCGCCTCGCGGCGTATGGCTTCGCCGGCCTGCTGGTTTGTTCCGCGCTGTGGCAAGTCCACCGCGACGCGTCGATCCTCGCCTACGGCAAGAACACCTGGAACGAGATGGCCGCCGAGTTCGAGCGCATCATCGACGCGGATGCCTCGGGCAACCGCGTCATCATGGGCCACACGGCGGGATCACTCGCCCTGCGGGCCAACGTCGTGCCCCGGCACGATCGCTATGGCGTTGCCCCGCTGAAGGACCGTTTCGAGACCTTCAAGCCCGGCTGGATCATCAGCGAGGGCGACCTGCGCCAGCTTTCCCTCGACGGCTTCACGGCCCACACCGAGTGGTATGACCTCTACTACGACATCGAATTGGTTGCCCGGCACGACATCCTCGACAATTTCCGCGGCCACGCCATTTTCCTCTACAAGCTGACCCCGCGGGAGAACGTCGTCATTCCGCCCTCCCCCGTCCGCGCGAAGCTTCCGGAAGAGGAGGAGCAGGCGCCGTGAAGTCACGCCTCCCCGTTTCGCTGCTTGCCGTTTCCCTCCTGCTGTTTGCCGGTTGGGCGATGACGAAGGAGGAGCGCATCCCCCTGCTCGGGTTCGATTGGAAGCAGGTCATCGAGGCCGGCCCCTTTGGCGTGCGCTTCATCCATCGCGGCACCGTGATGGGCGACCGGATGTTCATCAGCGGGGGTCTCAACGCCGACGGCAAGTTCCTGGGCGACGTGTGGTCATCCGTCGATGGCGCGGAGTGGCGGCGCGAAGTCGAAAATGCCCCGTGGCCCGCGCGCTTCGGTCACGGCATGGCGGCCCTGGACGACACCCTCTACATCATGGGCGGCTACAACGGCACCCTCTTAAAC
>CAYTRP010000099.1:0-6135 GCA_964440195.1 uncultured Candidatus Sumerlaeota bacterium | reverse complement strand
ACCCACGAGGGCGCGTTGTACCTGATGGGGGGGCGCGGCAAACACGAGCGCCACGCGGACGTGTGGAAATCGACGGATGGGATGAAATGGGAACTCATGGCCACCGAGGCCTGGCCCGAGCGGTCGCACTTTGGCGCCGTCTCGCACAAGGGGCGGATTGTCATCCTTGGGGGCCTGACCTTCGATTACCAAAAGAACTGGTACCTCTATCATTGCGACACCTGGTCCTCGGCGGATGGGCGCGAGTGGACGTTGCTGAACGACAACGGTTCCTTTCGCCAGCGCGCCCTCATGGAAATGGTCTCGGTGGGGGATTACATCTATGCCATCGGTGGCGACGACAAACCCTGGTACCCGCTCATGCGCCGCGATGCCTGGGTCTCGCCGGATGGCGCCGATTGGATGAAGTTGCGCCGATCCGGCAACCATGGCGTGGACAAGCGCCTGGAATACACCCTTCGGATCAACCACGTCCTGCTCGCCAAGGACAACGCCATCTACATCATTGGCGGCCATCAATACTGGGCCGGGCAGTTCAATGCCGTGGACCCTTATGGCAACTGGCGGGTCGACAATGTTTGGAAGACGACGGGCGAGGCTCCGCCGCAGTTTGTGCCCGAATACGCGCCCAAAGACAACGATGACGAAGCCGCGAGCGACGACTCGCGATAGCGCGCGCCCCCGGCGCCGCCCGCAATGGCCCTTGACCTTGCGGGAAAGGGGCGCACGAAGGTCTTATGCCGGCCATTGACAATGGGATCACGGGTTGCGGAGGCCAACGCGATGGGGTTGAGCGCCGAACAGGCGAAACGGAACACCTCGCTTGAACCCGGCAACCCCGCCGAGCCGACAGGGGACATCCTTCCGCTCCGGGGCGAGGCGGGCATTGCCTCCACCCTTCGGGTTGTCCTTCCGCTCCTTCTCGCCGTCTTCCTCCTGCTGCGCTTGTGGAACTTCACCCACGACGTTCCGCCCGCCGCGCCGCTTCTCGGATTTCCCGGCCACCATAGCATCTATTCGTGGGACGGCGACGTCTTCAGCGACGAGGGTTTCTACGCCAACGACGCGATCAACTGGATGCAGGAGGGCACCTTCCACGTCGAGCTGGAGTACAACCAGTTCGTCAACCTCCCGCTGATGCAGTTCATCAAGGCGGGTCTTTTCTCCATCCTTGGCGTGAGCCTGTTCGCCGCGCGCCTCGGCTCGCTGCTGGGCGCCATCGGGTTGGTCGTCGCCGTCTATTTCCTCGTCCGGCGCTACGAGGACCATTGGACCTCGCTCCTCGCGGCGTTCCTCGTCGCCATCAACCACTACGTCTTCGCGTACAGCCGCTACGCCGTGGACGAGGTCCCGGTCGCCTTCTGGGTGACGCTCACGTTCGCCCTCGCCGTGCGCGTGCGCGGCGACCACTGGTGGAAGTTCGCCATCCTGACGGCGCTCGCCTTTGCCTGCGCGCTGCTGACCAAGACCAACGCCATCTTTGCAACGCCCCTTGTTGGCGCGATGGTTATCATCCAGGAACTCGACATCAAAAGGGTTCTCCTCAAGTTCGCCCTCTGTTCGGTCGTCTTCCTCTCCGCCATGGGGTTGTGGTACGTGGCCCTCGTCGTCCCCCACATGGACGACTTCCGCTACTTCTTCACGCTCAACGTCGGCATCAGCAGCTCCGACGACATCGTACAGATCTGGCGTGTCTTCGAGCGCCAGGTGGAGTTGCTGCTCATGGTGGACGCGATCGTCCCCATGGTGGTCATCGTCATGACGCCGCCGCTGATGATCCTGGATCCCCGCTATCGCCGCAATCCGCTCGTCTACCTGTCGTTCCTCTGGTTCCTGCTCTACATGCTGATGTACGCGTACTATGGCAGGTTCTATCCCCGCTTCTTCCCCATGACGGTTCCCCCCCTCGCCATCTGGACCGCGGCTTCCATGCGCGCGGCGCTCGACATTCGCGGCATCCTCCGCTGGTTGACCTACGCCCTTGTCGTCGTCGTTGCCTGCTCGGCGCTCTGGCAGATGCACCGCGACCTCTCGATCCTGGCTTATGGCAAGAACTCCTACAACGAGATGGCCGCCGACATCCTGCGGCGCGTCGAGGCGGACCCCTCGGGCAATCGCGTCATCATGGGCCATACCGCGCCGGGGGTGGCGCTGCGCACCAGCCTGACCCCGCGTCACGACCGCTATTCGCCGCACAACCTCGGCAAGAGGCTCGAAGCCTTCCGGCCCGGATGGGCCATCAGCGAGGGCGAGTTCGGCATCCTTGCCAACGACAGCTACTACGCCCAACGCGATTGGTTCGAGCGCTACTACCACATCGAGCTGGTCGCGAGCTACGACATCCTCGACAACTTTCGCGGCCACAAGATGCACCTGTACAAGCTTATCCCTCGCGAGGAGCCCGTCATCGCGCCCCCGATCATCCGCGCGCAGGATCTTGGCATCGAGTCCGTCTCCGAGCAGCGCCGCAGGGCATCGGCCGCCGCCACGGGCGAGGTGGCCGAGTGATGCCATCCGCGACCCTCCTCCGGCCGGCCATCCTGTGCGCGGGGCTGCTCGCCTGCGCCTCTCCCTGTCTCGCGCAGGAGGAGGGGAGGATGCGGCTCCTTGGGTTTGACTGGGAATTGGTGACGGCAAGCCCGGCCTTCGGAGACCGCTTCCAGCATCGCGGGACGGTCCTGGGCGACCGGATGTTCATCAGTGGCGGCTATAACAACGAAGGCGACCAGATGTTCCTCGCCGACGTGTGGTCCTCCACCGATGGCGAGGAGTGGCGATGCGACGTGAAGGACGCCGCGTGGGGCGGGCGCATTTCCCACGAGATGGTCGCGCTCGGCGACACGCTCCTGGTCATGGGAGGCTACAACGGCGAGATCCTGTCCGACGTTTGGAAATCCACCGACGGCGCCACCTGGGACCTCGTCACCGATTCCGCGCCGTGGGGTCCGCGCTGCGACTTTCAGGCGCTCGAGCACAACGGCGCGGTCTTCCTGATGGGCGGGCGCAGTCCCGCCCGCCGCCACGCCGATGTCTGGTCCACGACCGACGGCCTCGACTGGGTGCTGGTCAACGACAACGCCTGGCCTGCGCGCTCGCATTTCGGCGCCGTCTCCCACCAAGGGAGCATCGTCATCCTGGGCGGCGCGTACTTTGACTATGACCTCGATCACCACTTCTACCACCGGGACACCTGGTCCTCCGCCGATGGACGCGAATGGACGCTGCTCAACAGCAACATCCCCATGCGGCGCAGGGTCCTCATGGAGATGGTCTCGGTGGGGCCGTACATCCACGCCATCGGCGGCGACGACAAGCCGTGGTTCACCTTCATGCGCCGCGATGCATGGGTCTCGCCCGACGGCGTCGATTGGATGAAGTTGCGCCGGAAGGGCAACATCGGCCAAGGTAAGCGGCTGGATTACGAGCTGCGCATCAACCAGGTCCTTCTCGCCAAGGACGATGCGATCTACATCATCGGCGGGCAGGAGGCCTGGTCCGGCTCCTTCAACACCCGCGACCGATTCGGGCGAAACTCCGTCAGCAACGTATGGAAGTCCACCGGCGAGCATCACCCCGAGTTCGTCATCGAGCATGGTCCCGAGGACGAAGAAGAAGATGATGACTAGCCGGAAGCCGCCTCGCCACTGAGTCACTCATCCCCGCGCACGATCCTTCCCGGCACGCCCTTCATGGACCAGCCCCAACCACAACCCGGCGAGTCCCCGCAACCCGAGCCGGGCATGACGGCCATCCAGCGCGGTCTGCGCCTGCTCCTGGTCGCGGGCATCGTCCTCTTCGGCCTGCTCCGCTTCTGGCATTTTACCGGGGACTTCCCCGAGCAGTTCAGTTGGGACGGCGACGCCTATACCGACGAGGGCTTCTATGCCTACGACGCCATCAACTTCGTGCAGGACGGCGTGTTCTACATCCCCCTCGACTACAACCAGTTCATCGCCCTCCCCCTGATGCCGCTGTTCAAGGGTGCCGTGTTCTCCGTGTTCGGAGCCAACCTCGCCGCCGCGCGCCTCGTCACGGTTCTCTTCGCCGTCGCCACGGCGCTGGCCCTCTACTACCTTATGCGCCGGTTCGAGGATCCCCTCACCGCCCTCTTCGCCGTGTTCCTGCTGGCCATCAACCATCTTTTCCTCGTCTTCAGCCGCGTCGCCATCGACGAAGTCCCCGTCACCTTCTGGGTGACGCTCTCCTTCGCCCTTGCCGTGCGCGTGCGCGGGGAGAAGTGGCGGCTCCATGCCATCCTGCTTTCCATCGCCTATGCCGCGGCGGTGATGACCAAGACCAACGCCGTCTTCGCCGCGCCGCTGCTTGCCGTCGCGGTGATCCTGCAGGAACTGGACCCGCGCCGAATCGCCCTGAAGTTCCTCCTGTGCTCGGCCGTCTTCCTCTCGCTGATGGGTGTGTGGTATGCGACGCTCATCCGGCCCCACGCGCAGGACTTCTTCTATTTCTTCACCCTCAACGTCGACATCGCCAAGTCCAACAGCCTGGAGCAGATGTTCATCACCTTCAGCCATCACGTGTGGTTCATCCTGATGGTCGATCCGATCCTGCCATGGCTGGCGATCGTCTTCACGCCCCTGCTCCTGGTCCTGTGGCCGCGCTTCCGCCGTCACCCGCTGCTCTACCTCGCGCTTGCGTGGCATTTCGCGTACCTGGTCCTGTATGCCTACTACGGGCGCTTCTACCCGCGCTTCTTCATGATGGCCCTGCCACCCCTCATCATCTGGACGGCCATCGCGGTGCGCGCGGCTCTGGAGATTCGCGGCATCCTGCGTGTCGTTCCCGTCGCCCTGGTTGCCTTCGTCGCGCTGTCGTGCCTCTGGCAGATGCGCGAGAGCTTCGTCATCGCCGCCGATCAACGCGACACCTTCAATGCCATGGCCGCCGACATCCTGCGCCACGTGGACTCGGATCCGTCGGGCAATCGGGTCGTCATGGGCCACGCGGCGGGCAGCGTCGCGTTGCGCATCCCCATCATCCCGCGTCATGACCGCTACTCGCCGCATCGCCTCGACGATCGTCTGCGCGCGTTCCAGCCGCGATGGGTCCTCAGCGAGGGCGAGTTCCGCACCTTTCCCCTCGAACCCTACTTCCGGCATCCCGAGTTCTACGAACTTCTTTACGACATCGAACTCGTCGAGAGCTACGACACGCTCGAAAACTTCAAGGGCCACAAGATGCACCTGTACCGCCTGACCCCGCGCGCCGAGGTGCCCACGCCGCGCCCCTTCGCGAGGGCCAGCCTGCCCTCGGCGCCGGAGGCGACTCCATGAACCGCGCGCGCCGCGTGCTCCTCGCGCTGATGGCGACGGCTTCCTTGCTGCCGATGACGCCGGCCTTGGCACAGGATGACCGCGTGCCGCTGCTCGGGCACGATTGGGACCGCATCGATGCCCGCACGGCATTCGGCGAGCGCTACCTTCATCGCGGCGCCGTGCATCGCGGGCGCCTCGCCATCAGCGGCGGCTTCAATGACCGGGACATGTTCCACGGCGACGTGTGGTCGTCTGGGGATGGCATCGAGTGGCGGCGCGAGGTCGAGATCGCCCCGTGGCCCGCGCGCATGGCGCACGGCATGGTCTCTCATGGCGGCATGCTCTTTGTCATGGGCGGATACAACGGCGAGTTGATGAACGACGTGTGGAAGTCGCGCGATGGCGAGGAGTGGCAACTCGCCACGGAAGCCGCACCCTGGGCGCCACGGTCGGATTTTCAGGTGGTGAGCCACGGCGGCCAGATCGTGTTGATGGGTGGCCGGGGCCGCGCCCGGCGCTTTGCGGACGTGTGGTCGTCGCCCGACGGCAAGGAATGGACGCAGCTCGCCGTGGAAGCCTGGCCACCGCGCTCGCACTTCGGCGCCGCCTCGCACAACGGGCGCCTCGTCATTCTCGGTGGAGGGGACTTCGACTACGCCGCCGGCGTGCATCGCTATCATCGCGACTCCTGGGCCTCCGCCGACGGACGCGCGTGGGAGTTGCTCAACGACAACATCCCCATGCATGGCCGCGTCCTGATGGACATGGTTTCCGCCGGCCCGTATCTCTACGCGGTCGGCGGAAACGACCGTCCGCAGTATTCCTTCATGCGGCGCGACGTCTGGATCTCGCCCGGGGGTGC
>CAYTRP010000098.1:0-9679 GCA_964440195.1 uncultured Candidatus Sumerlaeota bacterium | reverse complement strand
ACGGACACTCACTCCGAAATTTTTCAACTCCAAAAACCCGCGTCACTGCGTCACTACATCACTCGCGCCACTCCCCGCCGCCTGGCACCAACGAAGAAACCGCGACTTGGGGAACCTCCTGGGGGGATTGGCGACGCGTTTGCAAAGAGTGCGCTCGGGCAATTGGCGAATTGCCTCATCCAGCGGTTGACACCCCGCGCGGGCTGCGGGAGTTATCCGTGGGACGTCGTTTCCAATCGCATGGGGGCCCGCCGCCTTGATCGAGTTTCAACTGACCCGCAAAGGGATCATTTTCGTGGTATCCGCTCCTTCCGGCGGTGGCAAGTCGACCGTGCTCCGGGCAATCCTGCAAGCGGATCCGACGCTGAATTACTCGGTTTCGGCCACGACACGGCCGGCGCGCGGGACGGAAGCGGATGGCAAGGAATACCACTTTCTGGGCGAGGCCGAATTCCGGAAATTGATCGCCGAGGACGGCTTCATCGAGTATGCCAGGGTGCATGGCAACTACTACGGGACCCTGAAGCGCGAGGTGGATGCGAAGATCCACGCGCGCCAGGACGTCATGCTCGACATCGACGTCCAAGGCTCCCTGCGCCTCAAGAGCGAGCGCCCCGAGACCGTGCTGATCTTCATTCTGCCGCCCAGCATCGCCACGCTGGAGAAGCGTTTGCGCTCGCGCGGGCTCGACGAGGAACAGGCGATGCGCACCCGGTTGCAGAACGCGCGCAATGAGATTCGATACGCGCAGTTGTACGATTACGTTTTGGTAAACGAGGACCTCGACCGGACCATCGCGGGAATCAAGGCCATCGTGGCGGCCGAGCGCTTCAAGTCCCATCGCTGCAAGGTGCTCGACGCGCTGGGCGAGGTGGAGTTCATCCCCGCCGTGGGTGCCCGGTAGAATCGGGGAGTTGGCGATTCCGCGAAAGGGGCGCTTTTCCTGCTTGACCGGCGGGGGGCGTTTGGGTGGACTTCCGGTCCTTTTGCGCGGGGATTCCCCGGGCAGGGGTCCGGCGGTTGGATGGCGGAGCCACGAATTCACAAGACTGGGCACTCACGTATGCCGACGCTGAATCAGCTGGTGCGCCAAGGGCGCAAGAAGCTCAAGAAGAAGAACAAGGTCCCGGCACTCCAGGCCTGTCCCCAGCGGCGCGGCGTCTGCACCCGTGTCTCCACGGCGACGCCCAAGAAGCCCAACTCGGCCCTGCGCAAGATTGCGCGCGTGCGCCTGACCAACGGCTTTGAAGTGACGGCGTACATCCCCGGCGAGGGCCACAACCTGCAGGAACACTCCATCGTCGTCATTCGTGGCGGCCGTGTGAAGGATCTGCCGGGCGTGCGCTACCACATCGTTCGCGGCGCCAAGCGCGGCGACACCCAGGGCGTGGCCAATCGCAAGAACGGCCGCTCCAAGTACGGAACGAAGCGCCCCAAGTAACCGAGAAACCCTTCCCCCTTGACCCCGCCGGGTGAAACCGGCGGACGTCGGGTTACTTTCCCCCCTCAAAAAGGACGGATCGCGTGGCAAAGAGAAAGAAGAAGGACGGTCGGAGTCGCAGCCAGCGCAAGATGGGTCGCCGTCGCGTCCCGCCGGGTCGTGGATTGCAACCGGATCTGCGGTTCGGGAGCCTGCTGGTCTCCAAGTTCATCAACAACCTGATGCTGAGCGGCAAGAAGTCGGTCGCGGAGAATATCTTCTACACGGCGCTGGAGACGATTGGCGCCAAGCTGGAGGGTCAGGACCCGCTGGAAGTCTTCAACCAGGCCATCGAGAATGTGAAGCCGGTCCTGGAAGTGAAGAGCCGCCGCGTCGGCGGCGCGAACTATCAGGTGCCCATTGAGGTGAAGCCCGAGCGTCGCCAGGCCTTGGCCATCCGCTGGGTCATCACGCACTCGCGCGCCCGCAACGAGAAGACGATGCAGCAGCGTCTTGCCAACGAACTGATGGACGCGTTCAAGAACACGGGCGGCGCCATCAAGAAGAAGGAAGACGTGTTGCGCATGGCGGAAGCCAACAAGGCGTTTGCGCACTACCGCTGGTAGGGTGGGCGGCCGTGTTTGAAGCCAGACCCGACGGGGGCCAGCGATGGCCCCCGTTTTTTGTTGGATGGATGGGGCGGCCGGCAGGCCGGGCGTCGCCAATCGTAGACACCGGTGAGGGGGGAGGGACTCCGTGGGAATGACGAGCATGGTTGGTCCGTCAGTGGACACGGGAGCTTGAGTTGAGACACCCAGGGTCAATCCGGTTCTGCAAGCTCCATGAAGGCCTCGCTGGGGTGCATCTTGTGATCCCGCGCAAGGCACCCTGGCTGCGGCTCCCGGCGCCGGGCCCGGCGAGGAAGTCCCCGTTGCGCTGTCTGTTGACGCGGGGACAATGGGCCGTATTTCAAGGATGCGGTCAGGTCACTGCGACGAATGAAATCCGTGAAGCACTTTAATGTAAGGCCTATGGCCACGGCAGGCCATGGCGACATGACGATGGCATTGCGCGTGCCTTGCGTGGGCGTCGCGCCGAGGGAAACACAGGGCCCCCATCGTCGCGGGAATGGCGTTCAGGCAAAAAACACGGTGCCCATGAGCCACTTCGGATTCCGGGGAGTCGTGACGCTCGGCAAATTGAATGAGCTGGACGAGGCATCGACACACCTGCTTGCGGGCCGGGAGATCCGGGCCTTCCCGGCAGGCGAGGTGATTGCATGAAAGTGCTCGTGTGTTGCTTCATGCTGCTGCTGGGCGTGGCCTCGCTGTCCGCCGAAGAGCCGGAGGGCGAGGCAGTCGTCGCACCGCGTGCCTACCAGACCAGCGGGTTTGTGTATCTGGAGGATCATCGCGTGCGCGTGGAGGTCCTCGTGCCGCTGAGGGAAGTGGGAAGCGTGTATCCCCCGGCGGAATCGGGAGAAACCGAATGGTCGGCGGAGCGACAGGCGAGAATTGGGTCCGCTATCGGGAGCGTGCTGGAAGCGGTCCTTGCGGCGACGATCAATGGCGAAGCCGTGCTGCCCGAGGAAGCGCGCGTCGTGTTCGTGGACATGCGCGCACCGATGGCTCCCTCGCCGGACAAGCCCGTGGCGATCTCGACGGAGTGGGGAGCGGTGGGCGTCATCCTGCCATACGTTCCACGCACGGGAAGGGTGTCGGAGGTGGAGGTGGCCTTCACGGGATTCAGCGGGGGATTGACGCAGTTGCCGGTGCGCATCCTGTCGCGGTCGGGGGAAAGCGCGCGGTTGCTGACGCCGAGACAGAACCGGTTGATGGCAACCCATCGACGAGGGGAAGACACTGCCGCGCGAGGGCAGGTGGCGAGCACGGGTCGCGATCTCTCGCGGACGGAGGACGCCGCGGCAGCGTTGCTCGGCATCCTGGAGAATGTGTACCACGCGTTTGAATACGGGCGTGACGAGGATGTGTATGACGCTTTGGCGCGGACAGTGGGGGGCGAGTTGCTGCGGCGGGTGTACCTGGATGTGAGGCGCAGCCTCGTGATGGAGCAGGAGGGTGGCGCGTCGGCCACCGTGAGGGGCATTCGCGTTGAAGAGGTGCGGATGATGTCGCGGGAGGGCTCGACGACGGCGCTGCGCGCGACGTGGCGGGTGGAGGGGACGCTGGAGCATTGGGGCCATGTGCATGCGCGCACGAATGAATACTCGGGGCGGGTGGCACTGCGCGATGAGGAGGGGTTCCTGAAGATGGTGGAGTTGCGGATCGATCGCCACGAGCGCGTCGAGGACGCGGTCAGCGAGCGGGTGGCGACGCCATGACGCCGGCCATCCGGATCGAGGGACTCGCGGTGGCGCGTCCGCGCGGGGATTTCGTGCTGCGTGTGCCGGCGCTGGAGATCCTGGCAGGCGAACGTGTCGCGCTGGCGGGGCCAAGCGGATCGGGAAAGACGACGTTGCTGCACGCGCTGGCGGGATTGCTCCCCTGTCGATCCGGGCGCGTGGAGGTTCTGGGCCGTGCCGTGCAGGCCATGGGGGAAAGCGCGCGTCGCCGGTTGCGGCGCCAGAGGCTGGGCATCGTGTTCCAGGCCGGTGCGCTGATCCCGTACCTGACAGTGGAGGAGAATCTGTCGCTGCCGTATCGCTTGAACCACTTGCTGGGCGGTGCCGGTGCGACTGCGCAGAGGCGGGCGATGCTGCTCGGGCGCGTCGGGCTCGGTCGAATGGGGCGTCGGCTGCCGGGCGAGTTGTCCGGTGGCGAGCAACAACGCGTGGCCGTGTGCCGGGCGTTGCTGATGGAACCGGAGGTGGTGTTGGCGGACGAGCCGACCGCGAGCCTCGACGTGGAGTCGGGAGAGGTGGTGGCGCGGCTGTTGGTGGAGGAAACGGCGGAGCGGGGAGCGGCGTTGGTGTGCGCGACGCACGACGAGGTGCTGCTGCGTCATCTCGGTCGCGTGGTGCGGCTCTCCGGCGGAGGGATCGCCCCGTGACGGTGTTGCTCTTGGCGCTCCGCTTCCTCAACGCGCACCGGGTACGGACGGTGTTGCTGGCGTTGTGCTTTGCGGTCGTGTTCTTTGTGCCACTGGGATCGCGCGCGGTGTTGTCGAAGTTTGGCGAGCGATGGATGGCGCGCGCGGAGGGCACGCCGCTTGTGCTGGGTGCGCGGGGAAGTGCGTTCGACCTCGCGTTGCTGGCGACGTGGTTCCAGGGACAAGGGCCGGGAACCCTGGCCGTCGCGGATTGGGAGCGTGCCCGCGAGCGGGGATTGGGAAGGACGCTGCCGCTGAACCTCGAGACCTCCGCACAGGGGTGGCCGCTGGTGGCGACCTCGCTCGAATACCTCGAATGGCGCGCGTTGGAGATCGAGGAGGGAAGGAAGTTCGTGCAGGTGGGGGAATGCGTGTTGGGGGCGGAGGTGGCGCGCGAGCAGCGTCTTTCGGCGGGGGATCGGCTGCCGACGGACGTGGACGCGTCGTTGTCCCTCGCGGCGCCGTACCCACTGGACTTGGACGTGGTGGGCGTTTTGCGCGCGACGGGGACGCCCGACGACCGGGCGGTGTTCACCGATCTGAAGACCGCGTGGATCGCACAGGGAATCGGCCACGGGCATGAGGATGTGCTGGAGACGACGCAGGAAAACGTGCTCCTCGAGCGAACGGCGGGAGCGGTTGTCGCCAATGCGAACCTGCGCCAGCACACGCGGCTGACGCGGGAGAATCTCGCGAGCTTTCACTTTCACGGCGATCCGGCAACGTATCCCCTCAGCGCCGTGATCCTCGTGCCCGAGGACGCGCGCGGCGAGGCATTGTGGCTGGGCATGACGGTCTCCCCGAACAGTTCGCTGCAGACCGTCCGGCCGCGGGAGGTGATGGAGCGTGTGTTGGGCTCGATCCTGCGGGTGCAGGTGCTCCTTGACTTCGCATTCTTGCTGCTGATGGGCGTGGCGGGGGGGTTGCTCTCGCTGGTGATTTTCCTGACGCTCAAGGTGCGCAAGGAGGAGATGGCAACCTTTGCGCAACTGGGCGCGCCGAGGCGGCTGCTCATGCTGGTGCAGTGCGTGGAGTATGCGGTGCCGGCGGCACTGGGTGGCCTTGTGGCGTGGATGGCCTCTCCTCTTGTGGTGCGTGCGACGAGTGAGTGGATCGAAATACTACTCTTGTGAGGGTGACATGAAAGTGACGGCTGGTGGGATTCTGATGTGGGTGCTGGTGCTCCTGGCGGGTTGCGCGGAAGTCAGGGAGCAGTCGCCCGCCGATGAGGCAAGCTGGCGGGTGATCGCCACGAACTTCCCCCTCCACACCTTCGCGACGGCTCTCGCGCCGGATGGGGTGGAGGTATTCTTTCCCGTCCCGGCTGACATCGACCCGGCGTTCTGGGAACCAACGGCCGAGGACATAGGGAAGATGCACCAGGCCCAACTGCTGGTCCTTAACGGCGCGACATACGAGAAGTGGCGCCAATGGGCGTCGCTGCCCGAGGATCGCGTGGTGGAGACCGCGGAGGGCTTTCGCGATCGCTGGATTCGCCGGGAGGGATCGGTGACGCACAGTCATGGGCCCGGCGGCGAGCATTCGCACGGCGACGTGGACTTCACGACATGGCTCAACCCGCGACTGGCGATCCAGCAGGCGGAGTCCATCGCCGAGGCGCTGGCCAAGCGGCTCCCGGCAGAGCGCGGGGCGATTGCCGCCAAGCTGGAGGTGCTGAAGGAACGGCTGGCAGTGATGGATCGCGAATGGATGGCGGTTGCGGAGGCCCTGCGCGGCAAGCCGTTGGTGGCGTCGCATCCGGTGTACGATTACTTTGCGCAGCGCACCGGGCTCTCGATCCGCTCGGTCCACTGGGAGCCGGAGGAATTGCCGACGGAGGAGCAGTGGGCGGAATTCGATGCGCTGCTGCGGGAGCATCCCGCAAAGGCGATGTTGTGGGAGGGCGAGCCGTTGGAGGAGACGGCGCGGTTGCTGGCCGGGCGCGGTGTCACGCCGGTGGTGTTCGAGACCGCCGGCAATCGGCCCGGGAGTGGGGATTTCTTTTCCGCCATGAGCGCCAATGCAGAAAGGCTGCAACATGCTTTCTAGAGTCGGGATGGCCTTGCGGGTGACGTTGTTGGGGCTACTGGCGTTGAGTTCCAGGCCGGTGGAGGGGCATGGGCTGTCGCAGTCGCTGCAGCGCCTGCGCGAATCGGAGTCCGTGGCCGTCGTGGAGGGGAAGCTGTACACGGTGGGCGACCTGACGATGCTGCTGGGGATGCGCTCGGCGCGCTATCGGCCCAACAAGGCGATGGTCTATGGCATCGAGGACCTCGTGATGCAGGCGCGCCATGCGCCGGTGTATCGACGTTTGGCGGAGGAAGCGGAACAGGCGGGTGTGCGCCTCTCGCCCTCGGAGGAGGAGGGGGTGCAGGCCGGGGCGCGGGCCTTTGCGCGGCGGTTGTTGCTGCGGCGCGAGGTGTTCGACATGATCGCGCCCCCAACCGACGCGGACCTGCGGGCGATCCATGAAGAGGTGAAGGAGGAGCGGCTTGCCACGCCCGAGCGGTTCATCGTGCGGCGCATCCGGATGGCGGCTGACGATGAGGCTGGCCGCGAGGAGGCCGAGCGCGTGTTGTCCCTCATCCGCGACGAGGTGATGGCAGGTGGCGATGTGGTGCCGGTGGCGCGAGCGCGGGGACTGGAGGCCCCGTCGCGCGTCCTGTATCCGGAGCAGGAGGAGGATCCCTCACTGGTCGAGGCCCTGCGCGGGGTGCCGGATGGCAGTGTGTTGGCGCCGCGTCAACTCGATGGCGCAACGGAGATGGTGGTAAGGCAACTTCACATTCCCGGCGACACGATTCCCTTCGAGTCGAGCGTCGAGATGCTGCTGCGGATTTATCATGACCGGGAGGCACGGCGACTCGGCCGTGGGTTCTTTCTGCGATTGGCGGATGAGCCGGGAAACCTTCTGCTCGTGCCGGAGAACCTGCAAAGCGTGGGTGAACTGGCGCTCGACTCGGATGTCGTGCTGGTGGTGGCGGGACGGCCGGTGACGCGGCGCGAGATGAAGGATGGCCTGGGATGGATGGCGGGTGCGGCGGGACGTGGGGATCTCGAGGCGTTCCGGCAGCGGGTGCTGGATTCCGGCGTGGTGCAGGAGGCGCTCATGGACCGGCACCTGGGCAGCGTTGACCAGTTGCGGGATGCGGAGGTGCGGAGCCATGCCCAATACCTCGCGGAGACGTTGTTGGCCAGGCGGATGCTGATGGAACCCGCAACGGCGCTGATGGTGCCGGCCGTCGAGGAGGATGTGCTGGAACACTGGCGGGACAAGGAAGCCTCGATGGGGCGGTTTCACGGACGGGTACGCTATGATCAGGTGGGATTGCCCGCCAGAGTGGAGGGCACCGCCGGTTGGCGGAACAAGCTGGCCGGGGTGGCAACGGCGGAGGAATTTGCGCGGGTGTCGCGCGAGATTACCTCGGCGGTGCCGGGCGCGATCCTCATCAGTGGCTTGCAGGGACATGTCGCCGCGCTGCCGCCAGCGGTGAATGACCGGATCGTCGCGGGGGATGTTCCCGGAGTCGTCGTCACGACGCCCGGTGAGAACGAGCCGCTGGTGGCCCTGTGGATCACGGAGGGGACGGCGGACCGCCGGCCGACGGATGAGGAACGCGATCGATCCCGTCTCGAGGTGGAGGAGATGCGGCTGCAGGACGCGATGGAACGGGTGCTCGACGAGATGAGCGAGCAGGTGACGATGGAGGTGCTGATCCTTCGCTCCTATTGAGCAGGCGGCGCGCACGCGTCGAGATCCTCATTTGCCTGCTCATTGCCGATGATCCGCAAGCGGGCGAGTCCCCTCCCGGGCGCGATTCAGCGAACGAAACCGGTGGCCGTCACGCGGACAACGGTCGTCGCGTTCATGTTGAAGCGTGCGACATGCGGCCTTCCGGGTGCTCCTTGACCCTGTGGGCCGGTGCGTGAAGCATGGTCCGTGGGAGTTCATGCGGGACAAACGCGATGCATGGGAGCGCGGCCATCATGACGCGGGGGGACTTCGAGAGCCATCCTCATTGGCGGTTGAACCCGCTGACTGGCGAGCGCGTGCTGGTAAGCCCGCATCGGCTCAAGCGGCCCTGGCAGGGGCGCACCGAAGCCCTGGCGGCGGCGCATCGGCCGGCCTACGATCCACAGTGCTATTTGTGCCCGGGCAACGAACGCGCGGGGGGCGAGCGTAACCCAGACTACAAGGGGACATTCGCCTTCACGAATGACTTCGCGGCGCTGCTCGATGATGGAGGGACGCAGGTTCTCGACGAGGAAGGCCTGCTGGTCGCCGGCATGGAGCGCGGGACGTGCCGGGTGATTTGTTTCTCGCCTCGACATGACCAGACGCTAGCCGACATGGAGACAGGCGCGATTTCGGAGGTTGTTCGAGCCTGGGTCGAGGAAACGGCGGGGCTCGCGGCGCGGCCGGACATCAACTGCGTCCAAATCTTCGAGAACAAGGGCACCCTCATGGGGTGCAGCAATCCGCATCCGCACGGCCAGATCTGGGCGACGCATGGGCTGCCGACGGAGATCGGTCGCGAGGACGAACGCCAGCGCGACTACTTTGCCGCGCGCGCGCGCACGCTCCTGGGCGATTACCTGGAGATCGAACTTCGCAAGGCCGATCGCATCGTCTGCGAGAACGAGGCCTGGGTGTGCCTCGTGCCGTGGTGGGCCAAGTGGCCCTACGAGACGATGCTCGTCAGCCGGCGAGCCCACGCAAGTCTGCTGACGCTGGATGCCGCCGAGCAACACGCCCTCGCGGACATCATCCGCCGCATAGGCTGCCGGTACGACAATCTGTTCGGCGTGCCGTTTCCCTACACCATGGGCTTCCACCAATCGCCGTTCCACGGCAACACGCCACAGGAGCATTGGCACCTGCACGCGCATTACTACCCGCCGCTGCTGCGCTCCGCGACGATCCAGAAGTTCATGGTGGGATTCGAGATGCTGGCGATGCCGCAACGGGACCTGACCCCGGAGTTCGCGGCGAGGACATTGCGCGAGTTGCCGGAGACGAAGGCGTAGGGGGCTGGAAGCGTGACTTCATTTGCAATGACGGTCGAGGATGTCGGCGCCGTGGAATAGCCGGCGTCGCGGCTACAATTCAGTTCAAAATGCCATATCGTGCCCAATCAGCAATCCATTCAGTCATAGATTTCACCACGGAGGCGCGGAGGGCACGGAGAATCACCGGACATGCGGGGTTGA
>CAYTRP010000097.1:0-9826 GCA_964440195.1 uncultured Candidatus Sumerlaeota bacterium | reverse complement strand
ACCAACCGATCCGTCCGGACCGACGGACATCAACGTCCAGTCCCCCCCCCGGTTTCGAATGCCGTCCATAATGGCCTGAATGTTAGCAAAAAGGGGCTCCGAAATCGTGTAGGGCCAGTAGTCGATTCCGTTATTGGGGGGCGCAAGGACTGTTTCAAACAAGTCGCGCGGGAGGGACGAAAGATAGGCGACAGGGCTGGTGATCCGCCCCAACTCGTAGGCGCGCAAATTGGCGTCCGCGGCTCGCGTCAACGCCCCCCCCCTGGGGAAACTGGTCCTGGGGGGATAGGCATTCGAATCCACTCGGTAGGACTCAAGCCCCGTCGCAACCACCCGCATGTCGTTTCGGGCACGGGCGACCTTGGCACGGATTTGGGCTTCGAGAAAGTTCGGCACGGCGATCGAAGCCAGAATCGAGATAATTGCGACGACGATGAGAAGCTCGATCAGGGTGAAGGCCCGGCGAGCTGCCGCTTGTCGCATGGCGTATGGCTGTCCCTTGTCATCCGGCGGGTGCCCCGAGTGCACCTTGTCTGGTGAGATCAACTCTGTAGTCTCCCGCGCAGAAGCCAAAGAATCAGCGTATCCCGATTCCGCGCTCTCCTTTTCAAGTACCGGGGGGCACTCTTGGGACTGGGCGGAGTCCGTCAAGTGCAAAAGCCCCGTCGAATCAATCATCTGCCCCCACAACCAACCCTTCACAACCATTTGCCCGCAGAGTCTGGAGCAATGGGGTCATCGGCAAGTTTGGGACATCGGTGCCGGTGTGTCACTTGATTGGGGGGTAAATATGGAGCGTTCCTGATGCCAGCCGCCCGAGGCGAGGAAACCGTTGCGGCCTCGCCCGGTCTGCGGAATAAAGCCCTTACGCGCCTGACGGGAGAACCCTTCGCTCCCCAGCCAGACGGCACCAATTGCCCAAGTCGAAAGGAGCCAAGGTGAAACAATATCGCACCGAAGACATCCGAAATGTAGCTTTTGTCGGTCACTCGGGGTGTGGCAAGACGACCCTGGCCGAGACTCTTCTCCATATCAACGGAGTCATTGACCGCGCGGGAACCGTCGAAGCCGGCACGACGCAGTCGGATTACGATCCCGAGGAAATCAAGCGCCACTGCTCCATCAATGCGACCCTGCTTCCATTCGAGGTCGACGGAATCAAGATCAACGTCCTGGATTGTCCCGGTTACCGCGACTTTGTCGGGGAGATCAAGAACGCCGTCCGGGCCTCGGAGTTGGCTCTGGTTGTTGTCGACGCGACAACAGGCGTCGAAGTCGGGACGGAGTTCGCGTGCGAATTCGCCGACGAGTACCAGATCCCGAAGGCGTTCTTCATCAACAAGATGGACAAGGAGCGCGCGAACTTTCACACTGCGGTGGAGTCCATCGACCGCGCCTTTGACGACGTCCACACCATTCCTGTCGTGATCCCCATCGGGCCCGAGTCGGGGTTCACCGGTGTCGTGGATCTCCTGCGAATGATAGCGATTACCAATGAAAATGGGCACCTCAAGGAAGGACCCATTCCCGCCAACCTCGTGGATGCCGCCAAGGAAGCCCGCAAGAAACTGGTCGAGGCCGCGGCCGAGGGAAACGACGAGCTGACGGAGAAGTTCCTGCTGGAGGAGGACCTGACCAGCGAGGAAGTGATTCTGGGGCTCAGGCAGGACTTGGAAGCGGGACGTTTTTGCCCCGTCCTCTGCGGATCGGCCACCAAGGAAATCGGCCTCAAGGTGCTGACCCATTTCCTGCGCTACGAATGCCCGCCCCCCCACGAGCGGAAGGGATTTCGGGGCTACGTCACGGGCAAGGATGGCGACGTGGAACTCAAGCGCCTCTCCCGGGACGAGCCCTTCAGCGCCTTCGTCTTCAAGACGGTCAACGATGAGTTCGTCGGCCGCCTCTCGTTCTTCAAGGTGATTTCCGGCGAAGCCCGGGGAGATGGCGTCGTGCTGAACACGCGCACCGGACAGTCCTCGCGCGTCGGACACGTCATCACCGAGCGGGGCAAGCAGCAGGTTGCCGTCGATGCCATCTCGGCGGGCGACATCGGCGCCTTCGCCAAGCTCGAAAACACCCACACCGGCGACACGATCCTCGACCCCCGCCACCCGGGAGTCGCCTACGAGCCCACGCAGCTCCCCGCGCCAACGGCGCATGTGGCGATCGAGGCAAAGAATCGCAACGATGAGGACCGCCTCGGCATGGCGCTCCACAAGCTGCTGGAAACCGACCAGACATTGAGCGTGGTGCGCGACCCGCTCCTGCACCAGACGGTGCTCTCGGGGATGGGGGACACGCATCTCGAGGTGGCCGTCCACCGGTTGGAAGTGATGGCCAAGGTCAGCGTCAACACCTCCTCTCCCCGCGTCCAATACCGCGAGACGATCAGCAAGCCGGGCGAGGGGCAGGGCAAATACAAGAAGCAAACGGGAGGCCGCGGTCAGTACGGCGACTGTTGGGTCCGCTTCAAGCCCTTGGCGCGAGGGGAAGGGTTCCAGTTCGAGTGGAAGATCGTTGGGGGCGTGATCCCGACCAATTACACCTCATCGGTCGAAAAGGGCATCCGGGCGTCGCTGGATCGTGGCATCCTCGCGGGGTATCCCGTCATCGACATCAAGGCGGAGTGCTACGACGGTTCGTACCATGCGGTTGACTCGTCGGACGCCGCCTTCCAGGTGGCGGCCTCGCTCGCCTTCAAGAACGTGACGCCCAAGTGCGGGCCGCAACTGCTGGAGCCCATCAACCGCGTCACCATCACTGTCCCCGAGAGCTACATGGGGGATGTCATGGGATATGTCAGCGGCAGGCGCGGGCGCATCGGCGGAACGGAGTCGAGCGGCAGCAGGGTCGTCGTCATTGCGGATGTTCCGGCGGCGGAGATGGGAACCTTCAGCCGCGACCTGCGCTCAATGACCTCGGGCCGCTCGATGTTCGAGTCGAACTTCGACCACTACGAGCCCGTGCCGCCCGGCATCCTGGACAAGGTGATCGCCGAAGTGCGCATCGACCACCACGAATCGGATTGAGGGGATCGGGAGTCGGGAATCGGGAGTCAGGAGGGGATTGACCATGAAGGGCCCGGCCCCGGAACCCGACTCCCGATGAAGCGCCCATGACCTCCGACGGCAAGACCTACTATGAAGTCCTGCAGGTCTCGCGCGATGCGAGCCCGGTGGTGATCGATGCGTCGTTTCGCGCCCTGATGAAGATTCATCATCCGGATCGGGGAGGGGACCATGCGCGGACCAAGGACCTTCTGGAGGCGCGTCGCGTGCTGCTGGATTCGGGCCTGCGACAGGAGTACGATCGCAAGCTGATCGAGGTGGAACGCCGCAGGTCAATGCCCTCTCCCCCACCCACGGTTCGTCCCGCGCCACCCCGAAAGAGAATACGGAATTTCGACACTCCCGATCCCGACGCCGGGGCGGAAGCCCACGAGCAGTTCAAGCGGCAAATCGGCCGGGCCCTGGAGATTCTCGGGCCGTTTGTGCTGGTGTTGATCTTGTTGGGGCTGGCGTTGCTGGCGTTGTCGGGGGTGCTGCTTTAGACTTACGTGATCGGCGCGAAGATCTCGGCGAGCTTCACGACAAGCCCCCGGGCAATGCCCTCGCATTCGACTTCCGCGTCTTCCGTCGCGGTCAGCCTGCGGCCATCGCGGAAATGGATTTCGAGCGTGGCCTTCTCCACGTCGGCGATCCAGACTTGCTCGGCGCCGGCGGCGAAGTATTTGCCTTTCTTCAGGGCGATTGCCGACTTGGTATTGGAAGGGGAAAGGATTTCAACAACGAGTTCGGGGGCGAATTCCAACCAAGTGCTATCCAGCAACCCCGGTCGATTCCGGAACAAGGAGGCGTCGGGGGAAAGCACCGTATCGGGATTCCGGGAGAGCAGGAAACCATCGTTGTCGCCACCGTAGCGCAACCGCCCGCCAGTGCCGTGGCAAAAGGCCGCGAAAAGAAAGACGAACCGCAAGGCAACATGGTTGTGCTTGTAGCGCGCCGGAGTCATGGAAATCAGTTCTCCATCAATGAGTTCCGTAAACTTCCCCCACTGCTCGTTCGCGGCGAATTCCTCGGCGGTGATGTGATGCGGCGGCGACAATGTGACGGTCATGGAACTCCACTCCCTGAAAAAGATGTTGGCGGCATACCCCCCAATCCTCTTCCCGTCAAACCCTCTTTAGCCCACGATCACGTTCACCAGCCTGCCCGGCACGACGATGATTTTCTTCACCGCCGATCCGTTGGCCGTCTGTTTCGTCACGGCGTCGGTCGCAAGGGCCGCGGCCTCCAGTTCCTCCTTCGATGCCTCGCGCGCCACGGTGACGCGGTCGCGGACCTTGCCGTTGATTTGCACGACGATCTCGATTTCGTCGAGAACCGTGAGTGCGGGATCGAACCGGGGCCAATGCGCGGTGAAGACGCTCCCCTTTTTCTTCAATCCCACCTGCCAGATTTCCTCCGCGAGGTGAGGCGCGAACGGGGCCAGCATGATGCAGAGAGCCTCGCGCAGCGTCGCGCTGCTGGAATCCGCCGCCTTCATCGCGTTGAGCAACTCCATCAATGCGGCGATGGCCGTGTTATAACTCAGATTTTCAATATCGTCACCGACCTTGCGAATCGTTTGGTGGAGCTTCACCCGCAACTCGTTCGGCAACTCGCCTTCATCGGCATTCCGGCGCGTTTCCTCGAAGTAGTACGCGAACACGCGATTGAAGAACCGCCGGATGCCCTGGATGTCCTTGTCGCGGAAATCGCCACCGTGTGTGTATGGCCCAAGAAACATGAGGTACGCGCGCAACGTGTCCGTGCCGTGGGCGGCGACAAACTCGTCGGGATTGATGATGTTTCCCTTGGACTTGCTCATCTTGGCGCCATCCTTGATGAGCAGGCCGTGGGCGCGGAACTTCGCGAAGGGCTCGGCGGGGTCGGACATCTTTGACTTGGCGCTCATGTCGAGAACACCCGCTTCCGTCAACGCCAGGCAAAGAAAGCGCGTGTAGAGCAAATGCAGCACCGCGTGCTCGTTCCCGCCGATGTAGATGTCCACGGGAAGCCACTTGCGGATGAGTTCCGGATCCCACGCGCGCTGGTCGTCGCGCGCGGACGGGTAGCGCAGGAAGTACCACGCGCTGTCCAGGAAGTTGTCCATGACGTCGGTTTCGCGACGGTACTTTTTCCCGGCGATTTCGACGTTGATCCAGTTCTCATCCTTCGCCAAGGGACCGCGCCCATCGCCCGGCGATGAAAGGTCGCTCATGGGCGGCAGCAAGACGGGAAGTTGGTCTTCCGGCACCGGGTGCGCGTTGCCATCCTCATCATAAATAATGGGAACCGGCGGCCCCCAATAACGCTGGCGGCTGATGCCCCAATCGCGCAGACGGAACTGATGCTTGCGGCGGCCAATGCTCTTCTTCTCCAGCCATGCGATCATCGTTTCGATGGCTTCCGCCTTCGCGAGGCCGTCGAGCTTCACCTCCGCGTTGGACGAATTGACGATGCGCCCCGGCCCCGACCACGCTGCATTCCCCGCGAGGACGGCATCGCGAATGTCCGCCGACGGCGTATCCGCATCCATACCGGAAACCATGTCCGGTTGGAAAGCCTCCATGTCCGGATCGATGATGCAGGGCACTTCCAGCCCGAACTTCTTCGCGAATTCAAAGTCGCGATGATCCCCGCTCGGCACGGCCATGATGGCGCCCGTGCCATAGCCCATCAGCACATAGTCGGCGATGTAGATGGGGAGCTTCTCGCCATTGGCCGGATTGATGGCGTGGGCGCCGGTGAAGACGCCGGTTTTCGCTTTTAAAGTGACTTGGGCATCCTGCCCAAGACCCGCAGCGTCCAGCCTCCACCTCCACGCCCAATCCTTCAATCGCGCCTTCTCCGGATTCCGCCATACATACTCCACGACGCGCCCAAACGCTCCATCTCCTCGAATGATGTGGTCGTAATACTCGGCCTGCCAAACGCCGCCGGTGCGGCCAAGAACCTTGTTGATCTCGTTCGACGTGTAAGACTTCCATGAATGGAGTATGTCGCTCAACTCATGGCCCTGAATCGGCTGAACAACGACGTGAACATGATTGGGCATGATGCACCATGCCGCAAGCCGATAGCGTTCGCCCTCGAAATGCTCCAAGACGTCCTTCACAATCCCGGCTGCCCTCTTATCCCGAAGGATGCACTCGCCCAAGCCATCGTCCAGGTATTTCTCGGCAAGGCTTGCACGGATGATCTTCTCGCGCAACTCAATGGCTTCGGCATCCAGACCTTCAATTTGAGCCTGTATGCGGGCCTCCTCGACGATGCTCCTCATGGCTGTCTGCGGCAAGGAATCGCCGAGGCGGAATATTACATGGTAAATTCTGCCATCCTCCTTCCAGTGAGGAAGATAAGCGCCTTGCCTGATCTTGAGCGTGCCTTGGACGGGTTCCGAAAGTATTTGGTCTGCAAGGCTTTCAAGCGTCATGGGCAAGATGCCCATGTTACTTTGCAGGCTTTCAGGCGTCACGGGCAAGATGCCCGTGTCACTTTGAGGGGGTTGCTCTTTGACTGATTGGCGGTACTCGGCGACCAAAGATTTTTGAGTTTCCGTCGTGATCGCGTCCACCAGCGGATGCTCCGGCGACAGGACCATGAACGTCGCGCCGAAGAGCGTGTCGGGGCGGGTGGTGAAGACGGTGATGCATTCCTTCGCTCCCTCCACCTCAAAGTCGATCTCCGCGCCGGTGCTGCGGCCGATCCAGTTGCGTTGCGCCGTGCGCGTCGTTTCCGACCAGTCGAGCCATTCCAGATTGTCCACCAACCGATCCGCGAATGAAGTGATCCTGAAGAACCACGAGGGCAACTTGCGCCGCTCGACCGGCGTCCCGTCGCGCTCGAACGTGCCATCCGGCATCACCTGCTCGTCGCTGATGACGCTGCCGATGGAGGGCGCGTAGTTCACTTCCTTCACGTCGCGGTAAACGAAGCCCGCCTTGTAAAGTTGCAGGAACACCCATTGTGTCCACTTGTAATACTCCGGCGAGGTCGTGTCCACCTGATGGCGCCAGTCGAACATGAAACCCATCATCGTGAGTTGGCGCGTGAAGTTGCGGATGCTGTTCGGCACGATGTCGGCGGGGTGCTTGCCGATGCGCTGGGCGAACATTTCGCTGTGCATGCCGAACGCGTCGAAGCCGATGGGCTCGAAGACATCGTGGCCCCGCAGGCGCCGGTAGCGTCCCTGAATGTCCGCGCCCGTGAAGGCGAACACGTTGCCGACGTGCAATCCCTCGGCGCTGGGGTACGGGAACATCATCAGGACGTAGAACGGGTTCTTCGCCGCGTGGGCGTCGATCTTGTTGGTGCCGTTTTCGTCCCACCACTTCTGCCACTTGGGCTCGATCTGGGCGGGGTCGTAGATGCGTTCGGTCATTGGAGGGCGGGTGGCTCCCGGGGAGAATTGAAAGGAGGGCAGTTGTGTTTACGGCGGATGGGGCGGGCAAGCCGAGTCACTCCCCAGCAACAAGCCCTTGCTCGTGACATTTCCGGTTACAATCGGGCTCATGATCGACATTTTCTTCGCCGCGCGGGCAAATGCACCATCCGGTGGCGTTCGCGCGGAAGGAGAGTACCGTCACGAACGGGGCGGCGGCGGAATGGGGTATAGCCCCTGAAGGCACCCCCCTTTCCTCCTTCTTCCCGGTGTCGTTCAATGCACCGGATTCGGGGAGAGCTATCCCTGGTTCGGCACGACCTTGAAGACCGCGTTGCCGGTCACCATGACGCGTTGGTACCATGTGTCGTTGCAGACATAGTACCGCCCGCTGTCGAAGTCACGGACCTCGAAGCCCGAGGGAAGCTCGGATACCATGGCTCCGGGAGGTGCGGGCACCTGCACCCGATCTCCTCCAACGTCCATGAAGAAGTATCCCTCCTTGTAATAGTAAAACTCATCGCCAACGCCCAGCAGCGTGTAGCCCTGGCGCTGGGGTGGGACCTTGACGGTGGCGGCTGCGGCCTTGGCCTGTTCCATGGCCATGGCGCTCACGACGCGGTCGGCGGTCATGTTCGGCGTTGAGTAGTTCACGACGATGTGGGATTCCACGGGGGGAGGGGGGACGTAAGTCTTTCGGTTTTCCTGCCGCTGCTGAAGTTGTTGTTGGTTTTCTTCGCGCTCGCGCTCCTGGCGTTGCTGGCGTTCGATGTCTCTCTCTTCGCGTTCCTGGGCGCGTCGACGATCGCGCTCGCTGCTGTATTGGAACATGCTCGCGCTGGCATCGTACCAGCCGCCGTAGTTGTCTGCGCTCACCCAATCACCCGTCGAGCGGTCGGGCAGGAGAATGCCCAGGGCAAGCAGGACGGCAACCGCAACTCCGCGCGGAATGGGCCGGATTCGCCGCGTCATGGTTGCTCCCCCACCTGTGCGGGGATATCGAAGGGAATGCGCTCGTGACCGGCGGCGGGAACAAACGCGAAAAACTCGTCGGGGAGCGCCGCCTCCTCGGAGAATTTCTGGAGCTGCATGATGTAGCGTGGCTCGCCGGGGAAGGCGGCGTAGTGCACGACAACCTTGGCGGGAACGGGCGTGTCGTCGTTTTCAATCCAAAGCTGCCAGTTGATGCCCTCGACGACATGGAGGGCGACGTGGTGGCATTCCTTGCCGTTGATGGTGGAGAGTCCCACGTACGCGGCATCCTGGATCCTGCCTTCGAGGCGGGCGTTCAGGTCCCCGTGAAGGAGTTCGAGGAGCGGCCGGCGAATGCCATACTTCTCGCGCATCAGCTCGATGGTCTCCTCGATGGTGGGAGCGGCTTTGGCCTGCGCGTAGAGTCCTTCGGTGGCGAGAGCCACCGTGAGGTTTGTCCCGTCATAGAAGATTTTTTCGTCCTGAAGGTCGCCAAAGATCGTCATCATGAGCCGGTCCGGGCGCCGGACATGGATGGTGCGATCATGATGAAAGGTGAGCAGGCGGCCTTCCTCGTCGATCTTGTCGATGCTGTCGTGGACCTCGAGGGTGAAGTTTTGCAAAGAGCCCAAATAGGCGGCCATGCCGGAAATGACTTCCAGGGCCTTGGGGTCCGTCGTGGGTTGGGCGAGGGTATCGGAAGTTCCCAGAGCGGCCATGGCCATGGCGACGGCGACTGATGTCAGTTGTTTCACGGAGTGGGTCCTTGGGTTGGATCGTAACGAACGGTCACCGGACCTGGCCGTGAGGTCAAGGACTCCCCCATGGGAAAGGGGGCCGAGGCATCACGCGGGGCGGGGAATCAGGCCTCCTCGTGGCCTGTCATCCGGGGGGGACGCGAGGTGCTCAGGTTTGGCCGGAGGTTTCTTCCTTGAACAACTCGCGCAGGTTCACCTTCAGCCCCTTGGCGATGCCCGTGGCGGTGTAAACGCCGTCGCGTGCCTCGACCGCACGGCCATCGGCGAAGCGGACTTCGAGCACCTTGCGTTGCGGATCGACGATCCAGACTTGTTCGGAGCCAGCCTCCAAATACATTCCAGCCTTCATTTGGACAATGCGCAAGGTATCATCGGGAGCGACGATTTCCACCGCGAGATCGGGAGAGAACTCCGGATACTCCTTTGTCCCTCTGGCTCTTTCCGCACGGAAGAGAACCGCCTTTGGGCTGAGCAGCGTATCGGGGTTCCGCCGCAGGAGAAAGCCCGCGTTGCTGGTAAACGCCTCAAGATCGTCGCGGCCCTCGCAGAACTCACGGAGAGCAATGAAGACCCTCATCGCAATTCTTCCCACCAATAGCCCGAATAACCGCAATTCCACGACTCTTCCGTGGTAAATTTCCCACGGCCCATCCTTCAAAGGGCCGCGCAGC
>CAYTRP010000096.1:8326-9890 GCA_964440195.1 uncultured Candidatus Sumerlaeota bacterium | reverse complement strand
ACGGCGTGGACCTCTCGCAGGATCCCATCGCCATGCAGCGCCTGCGCGAGGCCGCGGAGGAGGCAAAGATCGAACTTTCCGAGCTGAAGGAAACCCACGTCCTCGTCGAAGCCATCACGATGACCGACAAGGGCCCCCTCACGCTCGATTACACGATGACGCGCGACGAATTCGACGCCATGACCAAGGACTTCATCGACGCGACGGTCGAGCCGATGCAAAAGGCCCTCGACAGCGCCGGACTGAAGGCCGCCGACATCGACGTCATCCTTTTGGTTGGCGGCTCCACGCGCATTCCCTCGGTCCAGCGCAAGGTGCGCGAGTTCATCGGCAAGAACCCCAGCCGCGACATCTCCCCCGAGGAAGTCGTCGCGCGGGGCGCCGCCGTGCAGACGATGGTCCTCACGCCCCTCGAGGGCGATGTGGAGGGCAGCCTCGCCACCCGCTACGGCAACATGCCCAAGGGACCCGTCATCATCCACATGACGCCCTTTGCCCTCGGCGTCGGGCTCCAGAACGACCAATTCGGCTCCATCATCGAGAAGAACAGCACCTATCCCACCGAGGGGAAGGACATCTTCACCACCACCAAGGACTTTCAGGAAGCGATCTCCTTCCCCATCTACGAAGGCGAATCGACCGTCGCCTCCGAGAACACCTTCCTGGACCTCCTTCGCATCGAGGGCATCACGCCCGCGCCCAAGGGCGTGCCGCGCATCGAGGTGACATTCCGCCTCAACCCCGACCGCATCCTTGAGGTCACCGCCGAGGACCTCGCCACCGGCGTGCAAAAGCGCGTCGTCGTCAGCGCCACCGCCGAGCGCCTCTCCAACGACGAAAAGAATCGCATGGTCAAGGAAGCCCGCGACCGCGTCGCCAAGATGACGCTGACCAAGCTCTCCGATTCGCGCAGCGAGGAAGCCCGCCACCTGCTCGAACGGGCCGAGGCCACCCTCAGCGCCGCCGGCAATCACAACCTCGCCACGGACCTGCGCTTCCGCACCGACGAGTTGCGCGAGGCCATCGAGTCGGGGAACTTCAACTCGCTTGAGGAGAGCCAGGACGAACTCCTGCGCCTCCTCGCGGAGATCGAAGCAGGGGCCTGATCCACCCGTTCACCGCGCAGAGAACTCTCCGGGCCTCCTTCATGCAGGGGGCCCGTTTTTTCCTGGCCCCGGCCCCACGTTACTCCCAAGCCCGGGCGCAGCCCCCGCCAAACCATCCATGTCCGATGCCAATTCCGGTTATTCTGCGGGCCGTGTGGGGGCGGGGGAAAAGTCAGGTGGTGCGGTCACGCGCTCCATGCAGAACGATCCGTGCGATTTCCGGGCGGCAATTCCAGCGAACCCGCAGCGCGCTCGAGCCCACTCCACGGCTGATGTACACGCGCGCGTGCGGCGCCTGGACCAATCCGCTCGCATAGCGGCTCGAACCGTCGGTCAGCGCGCGGATGGACTTGCGAAACGGCCTGACCTGTCCTCCGTGCGTGTGCCCCGACAACTGCAGGGCCACTTGCATCTGCGGCGTCAGCAACTCGGCCACCGCCGGGTTGTGCGACAGCAGC
>CAYTRP010000096.1:7798-8316 GCA_964440195.1 uncultured Candidatus Sumerlaeota bacterium | reverse complement strand
CTCGCGCGTGCCGATGTCTTCCATCACGACCCGCAGGCCACGCTCGCGCCCCGGCCGCACCACGCGGTGCTCGTTGGCGAGCAGCACGATGCCCCTCTCGCGGCACAGCGCGCGCATCCTTTCGGCCTGCACCCCCGCGTCATGGTTGCCGCGCGTCGCGAACAACCCGTCCGGCGCGCGCAGGCCCGCGAGGATGTCGAGGCAGGCCTCCATGCGCGAGGCATCGTGCGTGATGAAGTCGCCCGTCAGCGCGACAAGGTCGCCATCCAGCGCATTGGCCTCCTGGACCAATCGCTCAAGGTACCGCCGCCCCGCCACCGCGTTGTGGTGAATGTCCGTGAGGTGCACGATGGTGTACCCTTCCATCTCGAGCGGAAGATCACGCACGGGCACGTGCACCTCGGTGATCTCGCGCCAATGGGGCTCCAGCAGGGCCGCATAGCCGATCCCCGCGCCGAGTCCCTTGAGCAGCCGCGTCGCGCGGCGCCGCAGCAGGGGCTTGCCCGCGGCATGAATCC
>CAYTRP010000096.1:4243-7788 GCA_964440195.1 uncultured Candidatus Sumerlaeota bacterium | reverse complement strand
TGGGAGCTTGAACGGACATCATCGGGACACGCGCGACAACAGGGCCCGGGTGCCACGCCGGAGGAGACCCTCCGGGGATGCCGGGGGAACCAGCCAGTCTTCGTCGCGCGTGTCCCGATGATGTCCGTTCAAGCACCCAGCTCCCGGATCACCCGCCGCAGATAGTTTGCCGCTTCCATGTCCAACAGCGACAGGAGAACTCCGGCTTCGCAGGTGCCCACGTCCGACCCGTCGTAGTCCTCGCGCAAGAGAGCCCACACGATGTCGCCCGGAAGCTCAATGAATTCCCCACCCTCCTGGAACCGGACCACGACGCCGAGGCTGCCGCCCGCCCGCAGGTGATTGGCCCACTTGAGGAAGAGCGCGCGCGAAAATCCTTCCAATGCGAACAATACCCCGTGCATCGTGATGTTGCGCGTCTCCCCCATCAGGAATCCCGGGAGCACCGCCCATGTGGGCGACCGGATTTCCACCTGGCATTCGCGCAGGAACTCGAGGCGCTCTTCCGCGCGACGATCATCCGCAAAGGGAGTAACGGGTGTGTCCATGGGGTCCGTTCGGTCTTTCTTGCGTGGCGCCCAGCCATCGGGCGCCCCTCATCCTCCATCCAGGTTCCCGGCTTCCCGCTGGCCCCCCCACCGGGGGTCTTCGCTCCCCGTTTGGGGGATCGCCGCCGGCCCTCCGACTTCCGAACCGGGCGCGGTTGGCGGCGGACCCGCATAGAGGAACGCCTCGAACATCTTGTTGTAGGACGTCCACCCCTGGTTCTTTGCCTGCGCCGCCTCGATGGCATCACAATAGCTCGCCAAGTACGCGTCCGTATAGTCGGCGTAGTGCAGCATCAGCGCTTCCTTCGTCTTGGGGACCACGGGGGAGCCGTACTCCAGCTTGCCGTGATGACTGAGCACGCAGTGGAGAATGTGCTGGTGCACCTGGGGGGAAAAGCCCCCCTCCTCCCTCGCCAGCGCGCGCATCGTCCCGTCAATCATCGCCGCGCCAATGCTGATGTGGCCCATCAATCTCCCCTCGTCCGTATACACGATCAGGCGCCGCCAGTTGTACTCGCGGATCTTGCCGATGTCGTGGAGCAACCCGGCCGTCACCAGCACGTCGCGGTCATAGGGCCTGTAGTTCTCGCCGAGGAACAACGCCGTGCGCACGACGTTGAGCGTGTGCTCCAGCAATCCCGAGATGTAGGCCTGGTGCACCTTGGCCGCCGCCGGCGCCGTGCAGTACAACTCGCGCAGCTTCGCATGACCGAGCAAGCGATCAAGCAGGCGCCGACAGTCCGCGTTCTGGACCGATGCGATCAGCCCGTCGAGTTCGGTCTCCATCTCCGGCCTCGGGCGGGGGCTCACCGCGAGGAAGTCCGCCAGTTCCACATCGGCGTCCGGCACGCGATCGAGCCGCCGCACGGTCAATTGCAAGGCCCCGTTGTAATCCGCCGCGAAGGCCTCCACGCGCACGAGGTCTCCCACCTTCAACAACTCCGCCACCAGCGCGTCGTGGTTGTCCCACATCACCCCCTGCACCGAGCCGCTCGCATCGGCGAAGGCCAGGGAGAAGTAGGGATCGCCATTCTTCTTCGAGCGTTTCTCCACGGCCGAAAGAAGAAGGACGGTATCGACGGGTTCCCCCTGTCTGATGTCGCTGCAACGTGTCCGGGAATGGGCAAGGGATGTCATGCCATGACCCGTGACCATGCCCCGCCCGGCGGTCAAGCCAAGGGACGCGGGGGCACCGGCGAATTTTGGTTCCGGACGCCCTGGGGGTGTCCGGTTTCCCCCGCCCCGGGCCGCCCTTCGCGGCCGCGGCCCGGCCATGCCGCCCCCCCGGCGCATTCACACGCCTCCCGCAGTAGGCTTGACGTCCTGCATCCCGTCTGGTCCTCTCGCCCCCGACTACGGGCATTCGCGAGACTGCCACCCATTCGGAGATACGACCATGTTCGGACCGAAGCTCGATTCAAAGTCCTATACCACGTTCTTGCTCATCGTCATCGGGGTGCTGCTCAGCATCAATCTCTTCGCGCAGGTGGGGACTCCTCGGACCGAGGAGAGGTTCGATTCCACCGCCACCTGGCGGGAAGTGGCGGCCGCCAACAGCGCCGTCGCCTCCGCCACGTTGCAGGTCGCGGCGTCCAACCAAGCCATTGCCGATGCCATCCGCCAGCTCGCCGGTTCCGTCGACGCCAAGCGTGCCTTGAACGTCACCGTCACCATGGCCGGCGAGGGCGAGGCCTTCCCGGCGGAGGGCGGCGCGAGCGCCGGCCTCGACCCTTCCGCGGACGAGGAAGGCCCTCGCGGCTCCCTGCAAGTTCGCTAGGAACGCCCGCGCTTGCCAAGTCGAGAGGGCCCGCCAACAATCCGTGGCGGGCTCTCTTGTTTTGCCCGCGATGCGCGCGGGCGGATCAGCAGTATTCTTCGAATGCCGCGCGCAGGCTTCGCGCGATCACGTCGGGCAGGTTTCCCTCGATGTGATGGCGCTCGATCATGTGAACGAGTTCACCGTCCTTCAAGAGCCCCATGGCCGGGGAACTGGGCGCCACGCCCGCGAAGTAGGATCGCGCGGCGTTGGTGGCATCCCGATCCTGCCCCGCAAACACCGCCAGCAACTTGTCGGGTCGCTTGGCGGCACCCTGAAGGGCCATGCGCAACGCGGGCCGCGCTCCACCCGCCGCGCAGCCGCAGACCGAGTTGACAAATACCAGCGCCGTCCCGGACAGGTTGTCCAGCTCCCGCTGGACATCGGCGGCCGTCTGCAATTCCTTGAAGCCAATCTCGACGACTTCATCGCGCATCGGCTGGACCAACATCGGATCATACATGGTGTGAGAAACCCTTCTTCTGGTCGAGATGGCGGACTTTGGACCACATCCGCCCGCATCCGGAACCCAGTGCAGGAAGCGGACCAACCGGGGGCAAGACCCGATCCGCAGCGGCCATACCCCTGTGCATCCTTCTTGCAACCCCCCGGGCGCGAGGCGCGAATCTCGCCCCCCCATCACAGAGGACGCCCGACCCATGACCCTTGCAAACCCACCCCAGACCCGGCTGCTGACCCTGGGGCACTCTCCCGATCCCGACGATGCCTTCATGTTCTTCGGCCTCGCGGCCGACCGCATCGAGACCGGCGAACTGCGCTTCGAGCACATCCTCCAGGACATCCAGACGCTGAACGAGCGGGCGCTGCGCGAGGAACTCGACATCTCCGCCATCAGCATCCACGCCTATGCCAGCGTGCTGGACAAGTACGCGCTGCTCCCCTGCGGAGCCTCCATGGGGGACAACTATGGCCCCATGATCGTGGCGCGCGAAGCGTTCGACCCGGGCCAGCTCGACGAGAAGCGCATTGCGATCCCGGGTGAGCTGACCTCCGCCTTTCTTTCGCTCAAGCTCTACATGGGCCGCGTTCCCGCCCGCTATGTCGTGGTCCCGTTCGACGAGATCATGGACCGGGTGAAGTCCGGCGAAGTCGACTGTGGATTGCTCATTCACGAAGGCCAGCTAACCTATCAATCCGAGGGCCTCGTCAACATCGTCAAC